>NZ_CAJCHS010000052.1 GCF_903970205.1 Nevskia soli
GTGGTTACCGAGCCGCGACGGTAACGGAGCGGTTTGGCCGGTGTGGTTACCGAGCCGCGACGGTAACGGAGCGGTAGTAGTTCAGCAAGCAAGCGGGACGAAGCGGCGCACAATCCGCGTAAACCGCACGTGACAAGGTAAAGGAGAAAGATTTGGCACGTTATCGAGGCCCCGTTTGCCGGCTCTGCCGGCGCGAGGGCATGAAATTATTCCTGAAGGGCGAGCGCTGCCACAGCGAAAAGTGCGCCATCGAAAAGCGCAACTTCGTCCCCGGCCAGCACGGCAAGGATCGCAAAGCCAAGATCGTCGGCTACGGTCTCCAGCTCCGCGAGAAACAGAAAACCAAGCGCGTTTACGGCCTGCTCGAAACGCAGTTCCGCAACAGCTACGAGAAAGCGGCCCACATGAAGGGCATCACCGGCGAGAACCTGCTCTCGCTGATGGAGCGCCGTCTCGATAGCGTCATCTATCGGATGGGTCTCGCCACCAGCCGCCCGCAGGCGCGCCAGGTCGTGCGCCACGGCCACATCCAGGTGAACGGCCGTAAAGTCAACATTCCGTCGTTCGTGGTGAAGCCCAACGACGAAATCTCGGTTCGTGACTCCAGCAAGGAGAATCCCACCATTCTGTCGGCTCGCGACGCTACGGCGCACGCCCCATCGCCGAGCTGGATGGACGTCGATCGCGACAATCTGAAAGGCCGTATTTCCGGCATGCCGCGACGCGATGAACTGGTACAGATTCCGATCAACGAGCAGCTGATCGTCGAATTGTACTCGAAGTAACAGTGGATTAATAAAATTTGGTCGGTTTGGAACGTTGCGCGACACGCACGCAACGTTGTACCCCATTGAGGAATCAAAGAAAAAGATATGTTCAAGGGCTTTCAGAAACCTAAACGCCTGGTCGCGAACACCGATACCCTGACGGAACGGTACGGGATGTTCACCGCGCAGCCTTTCCAGCGCGGCTTCGGCACCACCATCGGCAACAGCCTCCGTCGCGTACTGCTCAGCTCCATCGAAGGCGCGGCTATCACCGCCGTCCGCATCTCCGGCGCCGAGCACGAATTCAGCCCGATCCCGGGCGTCGTCGAGGATGCGACCGATATCATCCTCAACCTCAAGCAGATTCCTTTCAAGATCATGGGTGAAGGGATAAAGACCGTGCGTCTGGTTTCAGACCGTGCCGGAGAGATTTTCTCGGGCCAGATGCAGACCGACGCCGATGTTGAAGTTCTCGACCGCAACCTGCATGTCGCGACGGTCAGCGAGGGCGGCCATCTCGAGATCGAGATGCGCCTCAAGATGGGCCGCGGCTACGTGAGCGCCGATAAAAACTTCGACGAGGATCTCGCCATTGGCTACATCCCGATCGATTCCGTTCATTCGCCGGTTCGCAAAGTTAACTACACGGTGGAAGCCGCACGCCTCGGGCAGATGACGGATTACGACAAGCTGACTTTGGAAGTCTGGACCAACGGCGCGGTCGCCCCCCAGGACGCGATCGGCTACGCCGCCAAGCTGATCAAAGACCACATGACGATCTTCATCAACTTCGAAGAAGTGGCCGAGTCCGAAGCGGAGCAGCCGGAGCGCGGGATCGAGCGCACGGGCGATCAGCTCAACCGCTCGGTCGAAGAACTCGAGCTTTCGGTTCGTTCCTACAATTGCCTGAAGAACGCCAACATTCAGACCATTGGCGAGCTGGTGCAAAAGTCGGAAGCCGAGATGTTGCGCACCAAGAACTTCGGCCGCAAATCGCTGAACGAAATCAAGGAAATCCTGCAGGGTATGGGCTTGTCGCTGGGGATGCGTCCCGACGCGCATGGCCGTCTGCAGCCGCCCGCCGCGGGTTCGCCGGAAACCAGCTTTGACACGGACGACCTGTCTGCTGAACAATAGAGGCACTTCATGAGACACAAAGTCGGGACTTCCAAACTCAAGCGCGACGTTGGGGCGCGCAATTCGCTGCTCAAGAACCTGGTGACCAGCGTCATCATCACGGACTACATCGTCACCACCATTCCGAAGGCGAAGGCGGCTCAGCCGCTCGTCGAGAAGATGATCACGCTGGCCAAGCGAGACACGCTGCATACGCGCAGGCAGGCGGCTGGTTTTCTCGAAACGCCGGCTTCGGTGAAGAAGCTGTTCGACACGCTCGGTCCGAAGTTCAGCCAGCGCAATGGCGGATATACCCGGATCACGCGGCTCGGATTCCGCAAGGGCGACGGCGCCGAACTCTGCAAGCTGGAGTTGGTGGGTACGGAACTGGTGAAGCGCGCGGCCGAACGCGCCAAGCGTCGCGAGGAGCGACTCAAATCGCAGCAAGAAGGCGCTGAGAACGAGACGAGCGAATCTTAGCTCCGACCGGCGATTTTCAAATTGAGCCGCTGTTCCCTCACCGGGACCGGCGGCTTTTTCATTTTCCGTGCGCGATGGCGAGTCCGCCGGCCACTCGCGGGCGCGCGACAAAAAAGGAGTTCCTGGGCCTCGATCAGGTCAATATCAGCCTGCCGCTCTCCCTGATGGGTAGCGGCCAATCCCAGGTGACTCTTACCGCGCCGCCGGTCTTACTTCAAATACCGTTCTGCTCGATATACAGTGACCATCCTGCCGAGCTCAGCTGCGGTTGATCGGAATCGGCGTTGAGCCGCCTGTTCCCTCACCGGAAACGGCGGCCTTTTCAATTTCAGTGACTGCTTCCTTGTGCTCGATTTCGACGCGTTCGCGTTTGATCTCCAGACGAATGTGACCGAAAAAGCTCAGATAGACGTTGGCGACCCAGACCAGCGCGAACAGCGATAACAGGTAGCCGCGCCAATCCGGAAAGAGCAGCTTAAAACGTGTGATGAAAAGGAAAATGGCGGTGACGTAGTGACTGAAACAGTACTCGCAAGTGAACAGATAGAAAAACTTGCGCTCCACCAGTCTTCGGCAAGTCTCGCTGCGGCGCTTGCAGAATTCACGCGGCTCCCGGAACACCTCTTCATGCGTGACGGTCCAGGCAACCGACGCAATGGGGATCGCGAGAACCAGAAGCGTGATGATCTGAACGGTCAAACTCGGCATGACAGACTAGTCTCTACAAGTAGCACGAGGAGAGCCTCTTGCTCCTCAAATACTCCGGAATCGTTTTCCTTCGAACATCCGCATTCGCTGCTATCGTTCATTCATACTAGTCTCTACAACTAGCACAGGGAGAGCCTCTTGCTCCTCAGATACTCCGGAATCGTTTTCCTTCTAACATCCGTTATGCCGGCGCAGACGCAATTGCCGCCCACGCCGAAAAAGCCCGTGGTCGACGTTTATCATGGCGTGTCGGTCACCGACAACTATCGCTGGCTCGAGAACGCAAAAAACCCGGAGGTTAAAGCTTGGGCCGCGGCCGAAACCGCGATCGCACGGAAGTTTCTCGATTCCCTGCCCTCGCGCGCGGCCATCCTCGACGAACTCCATGCGTGGGACAAGAAGCGCGAGATCACCTACGGCGGCTTCGAGTCCCGTCCCGGAGTGATCATCGCGATCAAGAGCGATCCGGCGAAGCAGCATCCCGTCCTGGTCGCGTTCCGATCGCTTGACGATCTCGCTTCGGAACGCGTGCTGGTGGATCCCGATCAGATCGACCCATCGCACACCACTAACTTCGATTTCTTTGTGCCTTCGACCGACGGCCGGTATCTCGCGGTATCACTTTCCGCCGGCGGCAGTGAAAGCGGCGACGTCCACATCTACGAGACGGCGACCGGCAAAGCGCTGAAAGACCTCATTCCGCGCGTCAACGGCGGTACCGCGGGCGGGAGCCTCGCTTGGAATGCCGATAGCAGCGGCTTCTTCTACACCCGCTACCCGCGCGGCTCCGAACGTCCCGCGGCTGACATGGACTTCTATCAGCAGGTCTGGTTTCACCGCCTCGGCACGGCAACGGACGCGGACACCTATGCGATCGGCAAGGAGTTTCCGCGCATCGCCGAGGTTGTGCTTTCCAGTTCGCATGATGGGCATAGCATGGCGGCGACAGTTGAGAACGGCGATGGCGGCGAGTACGAGCAGTGGCTCCTTACGCCGGGGCAGCCCTGGCGCAAACTGGCGGGTTATGCGGACAGCATCACGCAGCTCGCATTCGGCTTCGACAACGACGCGTTTCTGCTCTCGAAGGAGAACGCGCCGCGCGGGAAGATTCTGCGGTTGCACCTGAATCAATCTCTTAAAGAAGCACAGACGGTCGACGCGCAATCGGACGTCGTGATTGAGGAGTTCTTCCCTTCCCCCGCGGGTCTGTGCGTCGCCGAGATGGCGGGCGGCCCTTCGCGCTTGCGATTCATGAGCAGCGACGGCAGCCATTCGCGGGACGTCTCATTGCCGCCCGTCTCGTCGGTGTACGGTGTCTCGCGTCTTGAAGATGGAGAGCTGCTGATCGCTCTCGGCGGATACCTGACGCCGTTCGGCTATTACCGTTTCGATCCCAACTCCAACGCACTGACAGCCACCCGGTTCCACTCGACATCGCCGGTCGCGACCGACCCCTACGAAGTCGTCCGGGATTTCGCGGTGTCCGAGGACGGCACGAAGATTCCGATCAACATCATCCGCAAGAAAGGCCTCGTCCTCGATGGTTCGCACCCCGCGCTGCTCACCGGTTACGGAGGTTTCGATATCGCCAGGCGTCCCAGTTTCAGCGCCAACCGTTTCCTTTTACTGGAACGCGGATTCGTTTTTGCGGAAGCCAACCTACGCGGGGGGAGCGAGTACGGCGAAGAATGGCACGACGCCGGCCGGTTAACGCGCAAGCAGAACGTGTTCGACGATTTCGCCGCCTGCGCCCACTACCTGATCGATCACAAATACACGAACGCGTCAAAGCTGGGAATCCAGGGCGGCAGCAATGGCGGATTGCTGATGGGCGCGGAACTGACCCAGCATCCGAACCTCTATCGAGCCGTGGTTTCCGGCGTCGGCATCTACGACATGCTGCGCAATGAGCTGACGCCCAACGGCGCATTCAACATCACCGAATACGGAACCGTGAAAGAAGCCGACCAGTTCCGCGCACTTTACGCCTACTCGCCCTATCATCACGTGCAGCCCGACAAAACATATCCGGCCGTTCTGTTCCTCACGGGTGACAACGACCCGCGCGTCGATCCGATGAACTCGCGTAAGATGACCGCGGCACTGCAGGCAACCGCGACGAAGCACCCGGTCCTGCTGCATACCAGCGGAACATCCGGCCACGGGGCGTCATCGAAAGACGAATCGTTCGCCGACACCGCGGATGCCGACGCGTTCCTCATCCACGAGCTCGGAGCCGAATAGCCGTTACTTCTTGTCGTGATCCAGCTTCAAGTTCAGAACCGCCTGACGCCGCGTATCGAACGAACTCAGCGTTCGGACGGCGCTCGTTTTGTCGCCGCGCTCGGCTGAAAGCTGAAAGTCGATATCCGCGCTCAGGTCGTGGAAGTAGTAGTCGCCCTGCTCCTTGGTGATGAACGAAATGATCTGAAGCGTCTTGGTGTTCTTAAGCTGAACGATCGCGCCCGCCTGCGGCTTGCCGTCGGCATCGGTCACGATCCCCTGCACATCCCTTACCGCGGGGCCGCCCTTGTTCTGCTGGGCGGGGGCGGGCCCAGCGGACAGAGCAAGCAGCGTAATCGCTGCCGCGAGAACAGACAAGCCGCCGCGAGCGGGTTGGGAGATCAGGTTCATACCCGTTTCGATGGCGGCGGGAAACCGGACGTTACGCAAACTGAGGAATCTTAACTTCGTATCCGTTATGACCACTCGTCTTCTTCTTCCTCTTCCTCCAGCTCGTCTTCGTCTTCATCCTCGTCGAAATCCTCATCCTCTTCGTCGTCGTCTTCATCCTCGTCGACGTCATCGTCAACGGGCTCCAGTTCGAGAGGGTGCGTGCTGGCGACACGGAGCTCGGCCGCGCATTCGTCGCACGATACCGGATCGCCTTCCTCCAATTCTTCTTCTTCCAGATCAAGATCGGCTTTGCAATTCGGGCAGTTCATTTTTTTCCTTATTATCCTCAGTATCGTTTCCCGCAGCGTTCCACTTCCGATGCGCAATCGCCAGCAATCAGTCTTCCGATACTTCTAACCGGTCTCAGGTGCGGACGATGTCGTTTACACTTACGGAATGTCCCGGAATCTTCCCAAAAATCTTAAATGTTGCGCTACATCACAGTTCTGTCTTTGATGGCCATTCGGCTGTCCGGGCAACTGCCGGCGCCCCCTGCACAGCCGCTCACCGGACCTGGTGGCCAAGATTACCTCTATCCTTCATACCAGAAACTCGGGCCGTATTTCGTCAATCCGAAGGATCCGGAGCCGTATACCGCGTTCTACATTCTTGAACCGGCCGGGGGCACACGGCCCGCGTCACTACCGGCGGCGCTCTTTCTGCACGGCTATCTGGTTCCCGGCGAAGGGTATCCCCTGGGAGACAGTCCGGACACGTATTTGTACTGGCTGGCGCATCTCGCCCGCATGGGATACACGGTCGTTTTCCCCGCGTACGACTATCGGCAGCCGCCGCGCAATTTCTCAGCGAACATTATCCAGAGTTGGCACGCCGCACTGCAACTGCTGGCGTCCCGACGGCCGGGCCTGATCCCACCTGCGGCGGACTCGCGGGGAATCGAAACCGTCTTCGCCGGGCATTCGATGGGAGCCGTGCAATGCTTCGCGGTCGCGCAGCAGCTTTCCGTCAGTCCCGTGGACGGCGTTCCGCTTCCGCGCGCGATTGCGGCGTTCTCACCGGGGATCGGCAGATCGGCTATATCGACGGACTTCTCGTCTATCAGCACAACGATTCGTGTTGTGGTGGCGCACGGCGATCAAGACACCAATAACTCGGCGACTGTAGCGGCAATCTGGAATTCGCTGAAACGCGCGGTTGCGGCGGCGAATCGAGACCTTCTTCTGGTGAATTCCGATTTCCATGGCTCACCGGCTCAGGTCGGAAACCACTTTTTCCCCGATACCAACGGCTACGGGGATGGGGGCTCCGGCGTCGATGACCGGGATTACAACGTGACCTGGAAGCTCAGCGTGGGTCTGTTTAACTGTGCGCTGCACGGCGCCGACTGCAGCTATGGCTTGGGTCACGGTTCCGCGGACCAGGTCAATATGGGGAGCTGGAGCGATGGGAAGCCGGTGACACCGCTGACGCTGCAACCGTAGGGTAGGGCAATTAGCCGCGGATGGACCCGTATTGAAAAGTCACTCCTGTTCGAGCATTCCGCTCTCGCGCGGCAAAAGCATTCGAAGGTTCTTTTCCGGAGCACCAGCTCCATTGTTGTCGCGGCTCAGTAGAGCCTCCGGCAGTGCCGGATTGAACAGGGTGTTTTCAGACCACCCTGGGGAATGAAAACGTTGAACACTCCGTTGCCGCGGGGCTGCAAAATACCACATACTGAGCCGCGACGGTGACGGAGCGGTTACAACCTAGGCATCCGCTCTCGCGCGGTAAAGCATTCGAAGGTTCTTTTCCGGAGCACCAGCTCCATTGCTGTCGCGGCTCAGTATAGCCTCCGGCAATGCCGGATTGAACAGGGTGTCTTCAGACCACCCTGGGGAATGAAAACGTCTGCAGTATTTGAGTCGCTGCAAAATACCACATACTGAGCCGCGACGGTGACGGAGCGGTTACAACCCGGGCATCCGCTTTCTCGCGGCAAAAGCATTCGAAGCTTCTTTTTCCGGAGCACCAGCTCCGTTACCGTCGCGGCTCAGTATGCTGATACGCCGCGTGTTTGCTACCAGACGCGGCAGTTCGTCTTCGGCGCCATCGGTTGGCCCACTTTGCAGCTCCAGGCCTGGGCGAATTCCGGCATGTTAACCAGAGTCCCGTTTACGCGAAATTCGGAAAGCGAGTGCGGGTTGGTGGCCGCTTGGAGTCTCCGCGCCTGGGGCGTGTCGTTGGTACACCACATCCCCGCAAAACCGAGGAAGAAGCGTTGCTGCGGGGTGTAGCCGTCCACGTCAGTCAGCTTGTCGCCGGCCATTAGTTTGGTGAATGCGGCATAGGCCAGACGCAGGCCGCCGTTGTCCGCAATGTTCTCGCCTTCGGTCAGCTTTCCGTTCTCTTTCACGTCCGGCGCGACCTGGAAGTTACCGTACTCGTCTTCGATACACTTCGCGCGCGTTTCATAAGCCTTCGCGTCTTCGGGCTGCCACCAGTCAGTGAAGTTACCCGCGGCGTCGAATTGGCGGCCCTGGTCGTCAAATCCGTGAGTCAACTCATGTCCCACTACGGCGCCCACAGCTCCGTAGTTTGTGGCGAAGTCGCTGCTCGCGGTATAGAAAGGCGGCTGTAAGATCCCGGCCGGGAAGTTGATGTTATTCATCTGCGGATCATAGTACGCGTTAACTGTCGGCGGCGTCATGCCCCACTCGGTCTTATCCACCGGCTTACCGATCTTAGCCATCTGGCGGTCGAACTCGAACTCCGTCGCGCGTTCGTCATTACCGACCAAATCGCCCGGCAGCACTTCGACCTTTGAGTAATCTCGCCACTTATCCGGATAACCGATCTTATTGGCGACCGCATGCAATTTCTCCAGAGCAAGCTTGCGGGTTTGCGGTGTCATCCAATCGACGGTCTCCAAGTCTTGTTGCATCGCCGCTTCGATATCATTCACAATTTTCAGCGTCCGCGCCTTGCCTTCGGATCCGAAAGTCTGTTGGACATAGGCCTGACCTAATGCTTCGCCGAGATCGGAATCGGTCAACCGCACGCAGCGCTTCCACCTTGGCTGCTGCTCCTTTTGGCCGGTCAGCGTCTTGGCGTAGAAGTTGAAATTCTCATCCACGAACTTAGTTGGCAGTAAGCGCGCCTCCGCGTGCAGTAAGTGCCAGGTCAGGTAAGTTTTCCAGTCATCGAAGCTCAGGCGGTTAAGCATCGCGCCCATTCCAGTGAAGAAATCTGGAGCGGCAACGTTGATGGATTGCCCTTCGGCATGAACGGCGGGAAGAAACAGTTTCCAATCGAACGCGGGCGCGAGGGCGGCGACCTTCTCGGGGGTCATGGGGTGGTAAACGTTGGCCGGATCGCGGCGCGATGTCACGTCCATGGAAGCCTTCGCCAGTTGCGTTTCCATCTTCATGACGGTGGCCGCGTCCGCAGCCGCCTTTTCGGCAGGTTCACCCATCAGCTCGAACATACGAGCGACGTGTTTGACGTACTTCTCGCGCAGGTCCACTGAAGTAGGATCGGTCTTGAAATAATAATCGCGCTCGGGCAAACCGAGACCGCCCTGATCGAGGTTCGCGATGACCTTCGTGGCATCTTTGAAGTCCTGCCCGGAGCCGGTCGAAAATACCGCATCGACTCCCATGCGCTGTAGCCGCGCGACTTCAGCACTCAGGCTCGGCAGGTCGTGAATCGCGCGAATGCGGTCGAACTCCGGCTGCAGCGGCTCAAGTCCCTTGCGGTCGACGGTCGCCACGTCGACGCACGCTCCGTAAAACGTGCCAATCTTGCGGTCGATGGCCGAACCGGAGTCCGGCTGCCCGGCATCCTTTTCGAGGATGGCGCGGAGGATGGTTTCGTTGCGCTCCTGCAATTCATCGAAACGTGCCCATCGCGAACGATCCGGGGGAATCGGATTGTTCTTCAGCCATGTGCCGCACGCGTACTTATAGAAGTCGTCGCAAGGATTGATGCTGCGGTCCACCATTCCCGAGTAGCCGGGCAATTGAGGTCCGGAATCCGCATCGGGAGGCGCGGGGGGAGGCGCGGGGGGAGGCGCGGCGATCAATTGTGCGAAGGGGAGAGCGGAGCCAACCAGGAGTCCGCAAAAACAAAAGCGCATGCCTAGAGTTTAAGATGCCGCTCCAGGCATGCGCGGGGGAGGGACGGTCTGAAGTGTCGTTCAACCTTCCGGGGGAGATGTTACAAGCCTGCCCGAACCGGTTGCGGCTCCACTTTAGAGTCGGCTTCGATGATCGCATCGGGCGCCGAGAAGTTGGAGATGAAGCGGTGCAACGGATGCGAACTTATCCACGCCTGGGCCTGCTGCATGGCGCGATCTTTATCCTTCTTTTGAACCTTGTCATCCACCCACTGCATGAGGCTGGCGGCCCGCGGCTCGCCGGCTTGCTGGGCGATCAACAGATACTCATACGCTTTGGCGCGATCCATCTTCACGCCTTCGCCGTTGTAATAGAGAATTGCGATGTTACAGAGCGAGGCGCCATCGCCGAGATCCGCGCCCTTTCGGTACCACTGCATGGCTTGCACGGGGTCCTGTTGAACGCCCTTGCCTAAGTCGTACATCGAACCGATGTTAAAGTCCGCCTCGGCGATTCCGGCGTCGGCGGCTTTCCGGTACCACTTCATCGCATTCTCGTAATCCTTTTGCTTTTCGAGAATGGTTCCCAGATTATCGGCGGCGTTGGGATCGCCCAATTCAGCGGCTTTCTGGAACCAGCTTATAGCTGTGTTTTCATTCTTCTCGACGCCCAAGCCGGCGAGGTATGCGAGTCCGAGATTGTATTGAGCTTGGACCAGGCCCTGATTGGCCGCGCTCTCCAGCAGCTGAGCCGCTTTCACGAGGTCGCGATCAGTGCCTTGTCCGCGCGAATAAAGCAGCGCGAGATTATATTGGGCTTGCCCGACGCCTTTGTCCGCCAAACCCTGCCACTCGCGGCTTGCGCAACCGAAGTCACCTGAGTTATAGCACTGCATTCCGACATTGAAATCGGCCGCAAAACAAGTAACTGAAAATCCCGAAGTAATAAGAACGATTGCGAGTGTTGACCTCTTCATGCCGGTGGAGAGGCAATCAGTTTGCCAAACCCCTCAGGCATTCAGTCACACTACAAAAACTAGTGTATCTGCGTTATTCTGCAACGTTTATAAGACGGATTTAGAGTCGGCGCCCGTTCAGAGACTCTAACCTTAATGCGGGATGACAGACGTAAATATCTTTGTACGCGGCGTCGCACATGACTTAAACAACCAGATCATGATTCTGCTTCACGCATTAGATCGTGTTTTGATGATGTGCCCGGACGATCCGGATGCCAAATATGCGATGAAGGCCGCCGAGGACTGCGCAAAATTAGCCGGGCAACTGCTGCCCAATAATCGTGAGCGCCGTATCTTCCAGCCGGTGTCGTTGAAAGCGGCCGTAAGCGAAGCCGCGATGTTCGTGAGACCGCTGTTGCCCGCCGGCAATCGGCTGGAAGTGGACTGCCGCTCGGATTGCACGATCGATTTTGCGCCGTTCGAAATGCAGCAGGCGATTACGAATCTTTGTCTGAACGCGGTGGATGCGATGGCGGGACCGGGCGTGATCCGGTTATCGACCGAGCGCAGTTCGGCATCGGCAACGATCTCGGTAGCGGACACGGGACCGGGCGTGCCGCCGGAATTGCGCGAACGCATCTTCGAGCCGCTGTTCACAACCAAATCGAACAAGGGAGGCAACGGGTTAGGCCTCGCGCTGGTGAAAGAGCTGGTGCAGAAAAGCGGCGGGACAATTTCAGTACACGACGTCCTGCCGCACGGAGCGGAGTTCCGCATTTCACTGCCGGTGTTTTTGTAGAGCGCAGCTTTGGACGCTACGCTGGGACTTGCGCATTCTGGCGATCGAGAGTTCGTGCGATGAGACGGCGGCCGCTGTGGTGGACGACGAAATCGAGATTCTCTCGTCGGTGGTTGCTTCGCAGCTCGATACCCATGGGAAGTACGGGGGCGTTGTGCCGGAGTTGGCATCGCGTGAGCATCTGCGCGCGATTGTGCCCGTCGTGCGGCTGGCACTGGACGAAGCACATGCCGCGCTCGAGACCCTCCACGCGATTGCTGTTACTGCCGGACCGGGGCTGGTGGGCTCTTTGCTAGTGGGGTTGACGTATGCGAAGGGACTGGCTTTCGCGCTGTCGAAACCGCTCATCGCGGTGAATCACATCGAGGGGCATATCTACGCGGTGATTCTTGAATCGAGACGCAAAGGAACGCCGGTCGAGTTCCCTGCCCTGGCCCTGGTTGCGAGCGGCGGCCATACGCATCTCTTTCGAGTTGAGCCGGACGGCGGCATCGCTTTGCTGGGACGCACGCGCGATGACGCGGCGGGCGAGGCTTATGACAAGGTGGCCAAGCTGCTCGGGTTCGGGTATCCGGGTGGACCGATTATCGATCAACTCGCTCCTTTCGGCAACGGACGCGCGGTGCCGTTTACAGCGGTGCGGATGAAGGGGAATCCTCTGGACTTCAGCTTCAGCGGGCTCAAAACCGCGGTGTTGCGATGGACCGAAGCGCGCGATTTATCGGGCGAGCTCGCGGCGCGGCGCGAATTGCTGGCGGTGCATCCGCGGCCGACGATTGAGCAATGGCGGGCCGTGACGCCGCAAGCGACGGTGGATATGCTGGCGAGTTTTCAGCGCACGGTGATCGATGAACTCTTACGGCGCGCGGCGTTAGCGGCCGGGGAGATGGGGGCGCGGGCAGTGATTATTTCCGGAGGGGTGGCGAGCAATCAGGGCTTGCGCGCCGCCGCGGCGAAAGCGGATCTGCAGGCGCCGGTGCATTTCACGACGCGGGCGCTCTCGACGGATAACGCAGTGATGATCGCGGCCGCGGCTTTCGGGAAGGCGCGGCGGGGGGAATATGCGGACTTGGGAGTTGCCCCTTACTCAACGCTCAACAGAAGTTAATTAGCCACAGATGGCCTGCGGTCCACCTGGGGAATGAAAACGTTGAACACTCCGTTGCCGCGGGGGCTGCAAAATACCACATACCGAGCCGCGACGGTGACGGAGCGGTTACAACCTGGGCATCCGCTTTCTCGCGGCAAAAGCATTCGAAAGGTTCTTTTCCGGAGCACCAGCTCCGTTGCCGTCGCGGCTCAGAGTGCTGGCAGGTGTTTCAGATGAACACAGATAAGCATTACAGTAAGTGGAAGTTTACCTCAACATTCGCGACTACGGCTACTGGCTTGCCATCCTTCGTGCCCGGCTCAAAGCGCCACTTTTTCACCGCTTCTATTGCTTTCTCGTCCAGCCCCAAACCTAAGGGCATAACGATCGAGGGTTCCTCAACAGTGCCCTCGGGACTTACCACGACCCGCAGGACTACCGTACCTTCGTATCGTGCCTTGCGAGCCTGTTCCGCGTAAGTAGGTTCGACCTTGGACAGTAATCTCGGCGCTGTCACACTGCGCCCTGGATCGACCCCTCGCATTATGGGGGCCGCTTCGCGCGTCATTTCTTTGGATTTCTCTTCGTTCCCTAGCTTCGATTGCAAGCGGGACGATTTCTGTAACGCGAACTTTACCGCCCAACTGTTCTGGCCGTAAAGCTGGTTCAATACTGGGATCGCTTTCTGCTCCATTGCGTCGGCGCTTGCGAAATCGCCCGCTCGTTCGTAAGCAATCGCCTGCGCGAGCACGTAGTGAGCGACAATCGGCGAGTCTGGTCCCGCTGTATTGCCCCAAATCGCCCCCAATTGCTCGAACGTCTTTTCCTGATCGGACCAATCCTTCGTCAATCCATAGACTTCAGCGAGTTTAGCCAGAAGCGGCGTGGATTCCGATGGATTCACGGAAGCCTGAGCTTGCGCGGCGACTGCGGAGGTTAGCGTCGCGACGGCTTGGTCGAAGTCTTTTGCCTCCATGTACGAACGGGCGGCAGCTAAAACTTCTGAGACAAATTGCTTGTTCTTAGCTGAGCTTCCTTGCGCGTACGCGAAAGTCGTCAACAGGACGATCAAAGCAAGAGTGAATCGCATTCACACCCGAGCATACCGAAGGCCGTTCCATTAGTCCAATCGAATATCTAATGTCTTGATTTGTGCATCTACTTTGTTTTTAAAGATTCTTTACACCGAAGCCCTCCCAAACACCCGAATCCCATCGTCATTCGGGTATGCGAAGCTTAGAAACTCTTCCCGTTCAGCTTTTCTCCCCCATCCATTCCAATCACCTAAACCCCCGACCCGAGCTGATCCTGCTGGCGCGCGTCGCCGAAGACTTGATGCACTGGCTCGACTGCAACTGGATCGTGGGCTTGGTGCGCTTCGGGCGCGATCTGCAAGTGGCCTGCGTGATGGGCGAGCGGCCGAATGTGCAGGCCTGCATCGAGTGCGTCTGCGATGCGTTACGGCGGTCCACCTCGGATAGAGTGTTAACCCTCGGTGAACGGACACAAGCGTTACCCGCAATAATCGCGCGGATCGGAAATGTCGCCGGGATGGAACCGCTGCTCGCGATCGGACCGCGAAGAGCGAAAGGATCGTACACGGAGCGCGATATGGAGATGGTGCGGGCTTTGTGCGCGTCGGTGGGCGTGCTGCTCGCGAATCCGCGGCTTTCCGAAGCGATGTCCGCTGAAGTGGCGGAAACCGACCGGATTCGCAACGAATTCGAAACCGCCCAGGAACTGCAGGAGCGCTTTCTTCCTACAGTAGGACCACATGTTTCGGGACTCGAATATCACGGCCGCTCGCAGCGTTGCGGCTGCCTGGGCGGCGATTTTTTCGGCTTCCTGCATCCCAATGAGACGGAACTTCTGATGACGCTGGGCAAGGTCGCGCCGGTCGGGGCGCCCGCGGCCCTGCTCGCCGCGGGATTGCAGGCGACGCTCCGCTCGCGGTTGGAAAATGAGCGCGATCTCGGACGCATTGTGCGTGAGCTGAACCGCATGATGTGGGAAGTGTCGCCGGGCGATGTGTTCGCTTCGCTGCTATGCGCGCGCATCGATCCGGAGCAGCGGCGTCTGGAGTACGTCAGTGCCGGGCAGGAGACCGCGATTGTGGTGCGCGGACGCGCGAATCGCGTCGACAGGCTCGAGAGTTCCAATGCGGTGCTGGGGCTTAGCCTCGGAAGCGTATACGCGCGGCATGTTGTGGTTTTCGAGCCGGGTGACGTGCTGATTGCATTCACGGAAGGCGTTGCCGACGCGGCCGCGCCGGGGAACCGGCCTTTTCTCGGCGCATTTCCGAGGATGCTCGGGGACGTGGTGAACACGACGGCGCGGGATGTGGCCAGCCGCGTTCTGGATGCGGTTGAAATGTTCTCGGGCAGGGCGGCTGAGGATAACGACAGGACGGTGACGATCATCCGGTCGATCGGCGAGGCGGCGCGCGGCGTCCGGCTGGAGAGCAAGAGCTTTGCCGCTGCGGCGGCCTAGCTTCTACACCGGCGGCCTTCGCGGCGGTAACTTCGCCGGTATTTTACTGGTCTAATTGGAGTAGCGTTCGATTCAAACGATTTCTGCATGAATCTCGAATGAAGCCGGAATTGATCCCCCATCAACGTGGTTCATCGATGTTCATCCGGCTAAAGGACCTTTTCAGCCAGCCGGCCGCAACCGCCCAAAAGGTCTGGGCGCCGTGGGCCTTTATCGCCGTGCTTTGCGTATTGTGCGGCGTGCTCGCCTGGCTGCAGAATCGCTGGTTGGAGGAACTGAGCAAGGCCGAAGAAGCGCGGCTGCACGTCGATTTACAAAGCCGCCTCGATCGGTTTCGCACAGACTTCAATAGCGAGATCAACGCGCAGGTCTTCGCGTTAACTCCGGGCCCCGCGGAACTTCGGGATGTGGGGCTGGAGAGGGCGTTCGCGGCGAAGTTAGCCGCCTGGAAGCGATCTCGCGTGCATTATTTCAGCCGCGTTGTTCTGGCGGTGCCGGACGGCGACGAGATCCGGCTGTGGGATGCGGATCCTTCCACCGGATTGCTCCGAACCATCGAAGCGCCGGCGGAGTGGGCGGGCGTGCTGGACCGCTTGCGCGCGCGCGCTGCCGGAACAGAGTACGGGCCGCCGCGGCCGTCAAACACAAATATCATCGAGATGCCGCTTTTCGGATTCGGCCGGATCAGTCGTGAGCCGCCGGGCTGGCTGCTCCTGCAACTCGATCTCGATTATCTGCGCCGCGACATGATCCCGGGTCTGGTGAGCCGCTATCTGAACGAGGGCCGCGAACTCGCACTGCAGACGGAGATCGTCAGTAGCCGCGATCCAAGCGCCGTGATCTTCCGCTCCAGCGAAGGAAAAGACGTGGACCGGCGCGCCGCCGATGCGTCGGTCAATCTTTTGGAATTCGGTGTACGGCCGGATTGGCGGCCGTTCGGCGGTTTGCCGGAGCAACACGCCGCGGGTGCGGAGCGGCCGCGCGCGCTTTTGCGTGGACCCGAACCGCAGGGCCGCTGGAGGATCAACGTTCGCTATAGGCCGGGTTCGCTGGAATGCGTGATTACGCGGGCGCGCTGGGACAACGCCGCGATATCCGCCGGACTGCTGGTGCTGATTCTGGCGACGGGCGCGGCGCTGGTCCGCTATTCGCGGCACGCGCAGAAACTGGCGCAGCTTCAATTCAACTTCGTAGCCGGAGTTTCCCACGAGCTCCGCACCCCGGTGACAATTATCCGGACGGCCGCCTATAACCTGTGCGGCAAGATCGTTTCGCGCCCGGAGCAAGTGGCCCAGTACAGCAATCTGATTCAAAACGAAAGTGAAAAGTTATCGGCGCTGGTGGAGCAGGTGCTGCTGTTTGCGGCGGCGGGAAGCGGGAAACTGGTCCGTATGCGCGAAGAGGTTTCTGTCGACGAGCTTATCGAACAGAGCATTAGTGCTACCAGCACGGTGCATCCGCCGGAAGTCGTTATCGAAAAGCGCGTAGAGCCCGGATTGCCTTCTATCTCCGTGGATGCAACGGCCATGCAGCATGCGCTGAACAACTTATTGGCCAACGCGATGAAGTACGGAACCCATCGGGGAACCGGGAGTAGTAACTGGGTTGGCATCTCGGCGGCGGCTACTCCGGAATCCGAAGCATCCATTGAGATCCGCGTTGCCGACCGCGGGCCCGGAATACCGGTCGAGGAACAGAAGCGCATCTTCGAGCCGTTTTTCCGGGGCAATCGCCCGGTTAGAAACCAGGTTCACGGCACCGGACTCGGACTTAGTCTGGTGCGCAGCATCGTGGAAGCGCACGGAGGTTCGGTCTCGGTGCTGAGCCAGCCGATGCGCGGCGCGGAATTCATCGTCAGGCTTCCGATCAGGTCCCCCATTTAAGATGCCTTTAATCCTTCTGGTAGAAGACGAACGGAACCTTGCCCTGACGGTGTCCGATTTACTAACGGCGGAAGGTCATGATGTAGAAACCGCCGCGGACGGCGATGCCGGCGTAACTCTGGGTAAGAGTAAGGCCTTTGACTTGATGATTGTGGACGTGATGCTTCCGCACAAGAACGGGTTCGAAGTGTGCCGGGAACTAAGGGAGCATCAGAGCAATCTCGCGATTCTTATGCTGACGGCACGGACCCAGGTGGCGGACCGGGTGCTTGGATTACGTTCCGGCGCCGACGACTATCTGGCCAAGCCGTTCGATCCGGAAGAACTAATCGCGCGGGTGGAAGCGCTGTTGCGGCGGGCGGGGAAAGATAACCGCGTGCTAGGCGGCACCGTGCGTTTCGGAGACGTCGAGGTGGATTTCGAACGGGCTTATCTGACTAAGTCCGGTCAGAGAGTAAGTATAGCGGGCAAGGAGTTACAGTTACTGCAGTATCTCGTGCAGCATCGCGGGCGCGTGGTGCCGAGAGATGAGATTCTGCAGAATGTCTGGGGATATCGGGGGGACGTATCTTCGAGAACGGTGGATGTGCATGTGGCGTGGCTGCGGCAGAAGCTGGAGCGCGACCCGCAGACTCCGGACCACATCCATACAATCCGCGGACAAGGGTACCGTTTCTCGATATGAAGCAAACCGGCTTGCTTACGCGCGCGGCTCAAGCAACACACCGAACCTACGGAGCCGCGCACGTGAGTGAGCGGTGTTAAAGCCCAGGACCGCCGGGACCGCGATGCATTCCGAAGCTGTCCGGTCCACCGTGAGGCAGTGAAGCGTACTTGGTCTGCTGCTCGGGGGTTAACAGCGCGTAGAAAGCGGCGTCGGCGACGGCGTGCGCTTGGACTTCCTGGCCGGTAAGCGAGCCGATCTGCGCGGACTCCGTCCCGATGGTCGCGACATCATTGGCCTCGATCGCGGTCTTCAAGGCAGTGTGGGCGGTCTTCATGCTGCTCCACAAACCGGAAATGGCAGTTTGCTCCGTGGTGAAGATCGTCGTGGCTTGGGCCTGCTGGGCCGAAGTCAGGGTCAACAATGTGGTTAGCCGCGACACCTGATTGGCGACCCTTTGGGCTGGGGTGGGCGGCGTGTGGGTCGGGGTGGTGACGGTCGACTGGGCGAACAAGCCCGCCACCGGCATCATCGAAGCAGCCGCCAAAACGGCGGCGGATAGAGAAAGTTTTTTCATTTGGATACGAGCTCCTCAAAAGTAAAAACGTTCCTGATTTCTAAACGTTACTCCTAGGAGCGGGCCAAAGGTCGTAAAGGGATGTAAAAATCCCTGGTGGGTGGGACGGCAACCGTCCCACCCGCCGGCGGTTGATCTAAAAGATGATTTTCGCGGCGAGCTGCATGTTGAAAGGCTCGCCGGGTCCGAGACCGGGGGCGCCGTTGAAATCGCCGATGGTGTCGCCCACGACACCATTCGAACCTACCGAGCCGGCCCCGGTCGCAAGATTGATGCGATTGAATACGTTGAACATCTCGGCCCGGAGCTGCAGACGGAGACGCTCTTTGACGACGTCAAACGTCTTGAAGACGGATAGATCGACGTCGGCGAAGCCGGGACCGTAAAACTCGTTACGGCCGACATTACCGGCCGGATCGGTGGTGCCGGGGCAGCCGATCGCGCCCGGTATGCAGAACGCCGCCGGGTTCACCCACTCTTCACCCACCCCCGCGACGAACGTATGATTCACCCCCGCGAAGGGGTTCGAGACAAGGTTCAGCCCCGGCCGCTGCGTGCCGGCATCGAAGTTGAAGGGCTGTCCGCTGTGAACCGTGACTAAGCCGCTGGCCGTCCAGCCGGCGGTGAGCACCCGAAGGTGCGAGGACCCGGGAATGTCGTAGCTGAAGAACGCGGTGAAGGCGTGGCGCGTATCGAAATCGCTGCTGCCGTAATCCTCCTTCAGGTTGAAGCTATCGAACGGGATCACACCGCGGTACTCCGTGACTTCATCCAGCGCGTGGGCCCATGTGTAGGAAAATTGGGCCGCGACTCCGTGCCATTGCCGGACTTTGTAAGTGGTCTGGAGAGAGTTGTAGTTCGACGTACCCTCGCTATTGAGTTGGATAATGGAGCCGTAGTTCGGGAAGTACGAGTTAAACTTACCGTCCTGGTTGATATTTTCCATCACCCCGAGCTTCCGCCCTTGGCTTCCGACATAGCCGACGGTGAGAACTGACGAGCTGCCGATCGCCTTCTCTATGTTGAAGTTGTAATTGATAAAGTAGGGTGTACGGAAATTCTGGTTGACCGAGAAGACGTTGAATATCTGGGACGAGCTGAGGCAGTTGGGATCCGTGGCGAAGTTACCGTTACAAGTGGTTACGCCGGGGAAGATAGATGCGCCGCCCGCCTGCGCGGTGGTCCAGTTATAGCCGTTGCGGCTGTAGTTATCGACGGGATTTGGACCGACGGGATTATCTTCGAGGCCGTCTGCGGCGGAGATCGGCGGACGGAAGTCGAGGAACGGGTTCATATTGATCTGATCGAAGAAGAACCCTGCTCCCGTGCGAATTACCAGGCCGGTCATGGGCTGATAAGCGAAGCCGAGACGGGGAGCGAAGTTGTGGTGATCCGGGTTGAAGATATTTGAGACACCTTGTCCCTGGATTTCGAGACCCTGACCATCGACGAATTCGCCGAGGTTCGGAGTGCCGACAGTATGGAGCGGGCCGAAATACTCCCAGCGGAGTCCATAGTTGATGTTGAGCTTCGGCGTGATCTGCCAATCGTCCTGGGCGAAGAAGTCGACGCCGGTGACGGATACGTACCGTTCCGCGTCGCCCACCGAGATGGAAGAGGTGCTGACATCTCCCGCCAGGAAATCGGCCAAGGCAAGAACGTTGGAGTCACCGCATTCGGGAAGGCTGGGAGTCGCGTTGCAGGCGGCGGCCCACGGTCCTTGCGAGCCATCGAAGTTGAACTGACCGGTGGACCGGCGGTAGTAGAACTCGTCCACG
>NZ_CAJCHS010000053.1 GCF_903970205.1 Nevskia soli
CGGCCTGAAAATCGTGCGCGGCGAGTTCCACCGCCATAGTGAGATTTCGTTCGATGGAGGCTCCGACGGCGCGATCCTCGATCAGTACCGATACGCGCTAGATGCCGCCTCGCTGGACTGGATCGGGTGCTGCGATCACGATAACGGACTCGGGCGCGAGTATACCTGGTGGCTTACTCAGAAGCTCACGGACGTCTTCAATAGCCCTGGACAGTTCGCCAACATGTTCAGTTATGAGCGCAGCGTCTCATACCCCGAAGGACATCGCAACGTGATTTTCGCCGAGCGCGGCGTTCGTTACTTACCACGCTTGCCGATTACGCGTGAAGATCAACCCGGACATGCGCCGGATACTCAGATGCTGTACGCGTACTTGAAACACTTCAACGGCATCGTGGCTTCACATACGAGCGGAACTTCCATGGGGACGGACTGGCGCGATAACGATCCCGGAGTAGAACCGATCGTCGAAATCTACCAGGGGATGCGGCAGAACTATGAGATGCCGGATGCGCCCCGTTCCAACAACGCGAACGATTCCATCGGCGGCTGGCGCCCCAAGGGTTTCATCAACATCGCCCTGCAGCGGGGTTACAAGTTAGGCTTCGAGGCAAGTTCCGACCACATCTCAACCCACATCAGCTACTGTAATCTACTAGTCAAAGAAGATACTCGCGACGCAGTTCTGGACGCCTTCCAGAAGCGGCATATCTACGGGGCTACCGATAACATCGTGGCCGATGTACGGAGCGGCTCGCACATGATGGGCGATATCTTCAGTACTTCGACGCCGCCGTCGATACAGGTTCATCTGGCGGGGACGGGTCCGTTCGCAAAAGTGCAGATCGTCAAAGACAATCAGTATGTCTATTCGGTCACGCCGGGGCAGCCGGAAGTCGATTTCACCTGGCGCGACCAGGCTGCAGTCTCGGGTAAGACGAGTTATTACTATGTCCGCGGTGAGCAGGCGAACGGTGAGATCGTATGGGCCTCGCCGATGTGGATCACTTATTCAGGGAAGTAAGGGTTCGCTCTCGCGGTTCCAGAGGTAAAATGCCGTGGGCACCACAAACACCGTACAGATTCCGGATACGGTCAGCCCTCCCACCAACGCCCGAGCTAAGGGTGCATAAGACTCGCTGCCCTCGCCCAGCTTTAATGCCATCGGTAGGAGACCAATGACGGTCGCAAGCGTGGTCATCATAATCGGTCGTAGCCGCAC
This sequence comes from Nevskia soli, assembly GCF_903970205.1. GTDB lineage: Bacteria > Acidobacteriota > Terriglobia > Bryobacterales > Bryobacteraceae > Bog-113. The sequence continues at coordinate 1,223 of NZ_CAJCHS010000053.1, forward strand.
CCGGCAAGCTTCCACAACGGCTTCTTTGACTGGCCGTCCTTCGCGCACGCGATGTCGCGCAAACTCGACAATCAGGATACTGTCGGACATCGTAATTCCAGCAAGCATCACAATTCCCATCAGCGACATGACATTGATGGTCGTGCCAGTCCACAGGAGCGTGAGGACAACCCCGGCAAGACCTGGAGGAAAGGCAAGTAGGATAATGAGCGGATCGGTGTAAGACCGGAATTGCGCCACTAAGATCAAGTAGAGCAGTACGGTAGATAAGATCAATCCGAAACCGAAGCTCTTGAGCGAGGTCCGCATACTCTCGACCATGCCCCGCAGCTTTACACTCGTTCCTGGCGGTACCTTGATGTGATTGATTGCGCTCTCAATGCGGTTGCTGATGATTCCCAGATCTTCCTCGCGACCGCGAACAAACACGTCGATGTTTCGTCGGATCTGGTAATGATCCACCTCGGTCGGCGACAACATATGGGTGATGTGACTGACCATGTCGAGGCGCGTTGGCATAGCTACGTTCGCACCATGAAGGGGAATCGATTCCAAGTCAGACACGCTTCGGATCTGATTCTCGGCGTACTGCACGGCGAGCAGATAGTTATTCCCGTTGCGGGGATCGATCCAGACGTTCGGGGCAACCATCGCATTAGATGTTAGGGCAGTAATGACATTACCGACTACCTCTTTTTGAGTTAAGCCGAGTTCTCCGGCGCGCATCCGGTCGACGTCTAACTTGAGAGCGGGGTAGTCCAGATCCTGCGGAATGAACACGTCGCCAGTTTGTGGAAATGATCGGATCTCGGAAGAGAGATCGAGAGCGAACTGATAACTGGCCTTTAGATTTGAACCTGAGATCTGGATATCAATGGGAGCACGCATTCCCATGTTAAGAACCGCGTCCACCAGGCTTCCGGTCGAGAAGAAAGTAGCTAGTTGAGGTAGTTCCCGACGCGCGCGTTCTTTCACCCGGTCGATGTACTCGAAGCTGCCAACCCGATGGCCTTCCTTCAGACTCACCTGTACGGACGCGGTGTGCATAGCCGTATTAGTGGAGTAGATAGCAGAGAAGCCTGGGTCGACGCCAATGTTAGAGACGATCATGCCGAGATCGCCGGGCGAGATAGTGCTTCGAATAAGTCCCTCGAGTTTCGCGATATCTTTCTCGGTCTCTTCCAGACGCGTGCCGGAGGGTGACTTGACACTAATCACGAACTGGCCCGCATCGGTACGGGGAAAGAAGGAAACCCCAAGCAGCGGGAAGCAGCACAGCGCCACACCTACGATAATTGCGAAAAACGCCAATGATGCTACAGGGCGCGCTAGGGTTCTTGAAACGATGGCGCTGTAACCGTCGAGCAGGCGTCCGAATAATCGGGCGAATGCGTTGTTGAAACGGTGCCCGAGACTCTGCCGCCCGGGCTTGTCGTGCACGGCGGCGGTCTCATGTCCGGCCGTGCTGATGAATCGGGAACAGAATAGAGGCACTACGGTCATCGCCACCAGGTAGGATGCCGCGAGTGAAAGCACCACGGCCAGGGCGAGCGCCGAGAAAAGAAACTTACTAACTCCCGTGAGCAGGGTGACGGGGAAGAACACGACAATCGTCGTAAGAGTTGCCGCTAGTACGGGCAGCGCCACTTCTTTTCCGCCCTTTTCGGCGGCCGCTATGGGAAGCTCGCCAAGCTCCAGATGACGATGGATGTTTTCAAGTACGACAACCGAGTTGTCGATCAGTCGGGAGAACGCAAGGGCGAGACCGCCTAACACCATCGTGTTAATGGAACTTCCGCCAAGTTGTAATGCCATCAAAGTAGCCAGCGCGGAGATCGGGATGGACAAGAACACGGCTAGGGTGGCTCGCATGCTTCCCAAAAAGATCAGGATCATCAAACAGGTGAGAAAAAGGCCGATGCTACCTTCATGAATCAGAGTCGTGATGGCGGTCTTCACGAACTGCGATTGGTCGAAAACTACCTTAGTCACCAGAGTCGCCGGTGTATCCACTAAGGCGGCAAGCTTTTCCCGGACGCCGTTCACCACGGAGATCGTGTTCGAATCTCCGCCTTGCTTCAGTACGGGCAAGTAGACGGAGCGCTGGCCGTCCACACGAACCGCGTTGTACTGCACCGAGTAAGCATCCTTGGCAACTCCGATATCAGAGACACGGATCGGTGACGAGTTGACGACTTTGAGCGGAACCTGGTTCAGATCAGCCATGTTCGTGACCTGACTATTCGCATAGATGTTGTAGTCGTAGCGCCCGATTTGAACGTCGCCGGCCGGCAGAACCACGTTCGAGTCACCAACAGCCCGGACGACATCCATTAGGCTCATCTGGTGCGATTCCAACTTAAACGGATCTACGTACAGCATGATTTCGCGCCAGCGGCCGCCGAACGGCTGCGGCACCGCCGCCCCCATGACTCCGGCCAGTTGGTTGCGAACCACGTTCTGCGACACGTCCTTCAACTGCGTCTCGCTTAAGCCGCTTCCACGAAGCGTTACCAGACACACAGGAAGACTGCTCGCGTCGAATTTCAAAACGAAGGGCGGCAGCGTCCCGGGCGGAAGGTGACTAATTTCCGCCATAGCTAAACTCGCGATGGTAGTTACGGCGGAGTCAGGGTTAGTACCGGGCTGAAAGTAGACCTTGATGATACTTACTCCGGACAGTGACCGCGACTCGATATGATCGATGCCGCTCGCCAGAGTAAAGAAGCGCTCTAAATGGAAAGTGATGTTGCCTTCAATCTGCTCCGGCGGCATACCGGGATAAAACGTAGCTACCGCAACCACGGGAATATTCATCGCCGGGAACAGATCCACCGGCATGCGGGCGATGCTCACAATGCCCAGAACGATGATCGCCACACTAATGACAACAATCAGGTAGGGCGTGCGAATAGCGAAGCGTGACAAGCTATTTCTTCTCCGGCGCGCTGCCCGCTTCCGCGATCACTTCCGATAGTTTGGTCTGAACGTGCTGTCCGTCGCGCAAGCCGGCATGGCGCCCCACCACTACCGTGTCCCCCGCCGTCAATCCCGATCGGACCTCAATGCGCTGCGCCGTTTCAAGCCCGGTGTCCACCGACGAGCGACGGATGACGTTGTCGGCGTCTACTCGAAATATCTGGGGAGTTCCCGTGGAACTGTCGACAGCGTCGAGAGGAACAGAGACAACCTGATCGCGCTCGGCGAGTTGAAGCTTCACCTCGGCGTACATACCCGGTACAAGCTTGAGAGCCGGGTTTGAAATATCTACTTCGGTATCCATGGTGCGCGTGTCTTGCTGCAGCTTTTCGGCAAAGCGCACCACGCGGCCCGGAAACGTCTGGGCCAAAGCGGGGACACGAACATCCACGGTTTCGCCATCGTGGATACGCGCTACAACCGACTCCGGTACCGGAAGAATTAACCGAAGTAGATTGTTCTGCGAAACACGTAGCACCGGCATCGCTTGCGACTGCGACGCCGTGCCGGCCTGAATCATGGAACCTACGCTGGCGTATCGCTTAGTCACCACACCGTCAAACGGAGCCGTAATGCGCGCGTACGCGTTCATCGTTTTTATACGCGTCTCATCAGCTCGCGCCACCTTAGTGCGCAGTCCTGCCACCGCCAGGTTTGATTCGGCCGCCGATACTTGAGCTTCCGTCATTAGATCCTTGGACTGCGCTTCGTCCACTTCCTGACGCGGCACTAACCCCGGCTCACGCTTGGCGACGTCCTCAATCCGCACGAACGAAAGATGAGCGATATCATGCGCCGAAGTAGCGCGCCGCAGCTCGTCGCGCGTTACCGAGAATTCGGCCTCGCTCTGCTCGATCGCAGCCTGCGCTTTCGCTAAGTCGTTCTCCATCTCCGGAATTTCCAAAGTAGCGAGTAACTGACCGGTATGAACCCTGTCACCGATATCGACCGATATAGTTCGGATATACCCGGCAACCTTCGCCATTACGTCGACTTCCTGATAAGGCAGGAACTCTCCGGTAAGTGCGATAGAGGTCGATAAGTTAGAGCGCGTGGCTCTGGCGACGGGAACAATCTGCAACTCATCGACCGAAGACGTCCGGGCTGAGCCTTGGGCTGAGCCTTGGGCTGAGCCTTGGGTTGATGCTTGGGTTGACGCTTGGGTCGATGCCTGGCCCTGCCGCGCGCATGACGTGAGCGTAACGACCGCGGTGACCATCGCCAACGCTTCGATCGTGAGATTATTCTTACGGGGCAGCAGCAAATTTCTCCCACGCCTCTCGACTAATATCTGCAGGCTCATGATGGCGAACAACCCACAGTCCTTCGTTGTTTACTACATAGATCAACGACTTCGAGTCGTCGGCCAGATAACCGGACACGCCATCGAAGCGGCACGCCATCTTCGGATTGCCTGCGTCGGAAAGATCCATAACACCGATGTTTCGGAGTGTCGGAGCATCTGTTGCCGTCGCGAGAGTAGGATGGTCGGCAATTTCGACGATGACTGCGTTCTGGCCAACCGGAGTTATGTTCCGCGTGCCGCCCTGGCCGTCATAAGTCATTTGCCGTTCAATCGCCGGATGTCCGGGGTCGGTAACGTTGATAACCATCACGTCTCGACCCCCGGCCGGTAAGACGTAGACATAGCGTTTGCCCCGCGCGCTCTCACGAACAAATAATCGGGCTGCTTGAACGCCCTCCAGTGGTAAGTGACCTACGATCTGGACGTTTGTTTCCTTAGGGCCGTCGTGTGTCTTGGCTGAGACGCATGCGGTCACGCACATGGCGGCAGTAAGGGCGATTAAACGATGCTTCATTGTGTGCTCCTGGTTCGATTGCCTGTTACAAAGTCAAGTTCCGCAACGCGCGCGATGTAGTCGTATTTCGCGGCGGCAGCGTTAATCTGGGCTGACGTCTGAGTAAGTTGGGCTTGGTTCAGTTCGACAATGGCGCCTAAGCCGAGATCGTAGCGGGCCTGCGCGAGGCGAACCGACTGATTTGCCTGATCCACCATCCGCGCAGTTAGGTCCAGACGCCCCCAAGCATCATTGGCCTCAAGCCACGCGAGACGGACATCTCTCGCTACGCTTAGGACCAGATCGTCGACATCCCGCTGAGCGGCGGAGGCTCGAAGTTCGGCCTCGCTTCGGCGCGCCGCGAACAAGCCTCCATTGAAAATCGGGATGTTCACGTTGACCCCGGCTGCGGCATAAGTGGGACGCAAGGGCCCGTCGATCACAGGTGCGCCTCCAGCAGTAGCGAGCAGGTTGACACTGGGAGCGCTAAGCCGCTTCTCGGCCCGAGCAAGGCTAAGCGCGGCGTCGGAATCGAAGCGCAGCGCGGCCAACTCGGGGCGCTCTCGAATTGCCTTTCGTACCAGCGTCTCGGCGTCCGAGGGCGGCGCCGGAGGCAGCGATTGGTCAACTAGATCAAAGGTCGCGGCGGCCTCGATCCCCATGGCTGCGGCCAGGCGCGCGCGTCCCGCCAAGGCATCGTTTTCAGCCCGCACCAGCGTGAGTTGGGCATCCGACAAATTGACTTGCGCGAAGCTGACGTCAAGCGTCGATCGCAGCGAGCTCTGCGCCAGTTGGTCCACTTGCCGCAGTTGCGTGCGCCGGTATTCGACGTTTTCGCGCGCGACGCGAAGCACGGAATCCGCTCCCAGCGCCTGCGAATAGGCCAGCCGTACTTCGAGAAGAACCTCGGCTAACGTTGCATCCGCGTGTGCGGAACGCGCCGCAGCCAACTGGCTTGCCTGCCGGGCTAGACTCGAGGTCCGCCCGAAATCGGTGACGATCTGATTCAAAGAAACGCCGCCGGCTGCCCTGCTGTACAAACTCGACGTGGTGAGCGCACCGGCCTCGACGGCAGAGCCGTGCTCGGCGCCCACACCCGTGACGTTGGCCGAAAGCGTCGGATAGAACGCCGCGCGCGCCTCCCGAACCCGTTCCTTCGCGGCCCGGGCGTTTAGGTCCGCGGAAGCTAGACGCGGGTGATTCCGAATGGCCGCCTCTTCCGCTTGGGCCAGCGTGATTCGGCTCGGGACGGCCTGAGCGAAGGCGGGCGCGATTTGCGAAAGGGTGAGCGGTACTAACATGCAGAGAACTGTCGTCTTCACTCGTGATTTCGTGGTATCTCTAATTTGTAGATCGACTTATACAACTGCGCCACTGAAGAGTTCCTGACTTTTTCCTGAAGATGGAAATGGCGCTCTAAGTCGTTTTATTTCAATGCGATATGGAGGCCAACTGCGGACGCCCCTCATCCCGACGCTCGTTATACCGACGCTTGTTATAGAAGATGAGCCCAAGCTCGCCGAAGCGCTCCGCGAGGGTTTGGAGCGCGAGGGCTATCAGGTCACCGTGGCCGCCACCGGCGAGGAAGGCTTCTTTTTGGTGGAGACCCAGCGTTTCGAGCTGCTGATTCTTGACGTAATGCTTCCCGGCCGCAGCGGTCTCGAAATTCTTGCGGCAATGCGACGCCGTGGATTGCACACGCCGGTTCTGGTGCTCACCGCGAGAGACTCTGTTGACGACCGCGTTCAGGGACTGGATGCCGGAGGTGACGATTATTTAGTCAAACCGTTCGCCTTTTCCGAATTGTTGGCGCGTGTCCGAGCTCTGTTGCGCCGCGGAAGTCAGGAGAACCAGAAGGCTTTTCATCTGGCGGACCTGGCCCTGAATGCGGAAACGCGGCAAGTCACTCGCGCCGGCCAACCTCTGGATCTCACCGCGCGTGAGTTCGAACTCCTCGAATACCTTTTACGCAATCAGGGTCGGGTCGTCTCGCGTGAAATGCTGGTGCGCAATGTTTGGAAAGAACCGATGCGGCAGACGTCGCTCGATAATGTGATCGACGTCCATATGGGCCGCCTTCGTCGCAAACTCGACGATCGCTTTGACGCGAAACTGATTCAGACAATCCGCGGCGTCGGGTTCGTGCTGAGGCATGAGGAAGCCTAAAGGGTATGAGGAGAAATGCTGCGTGCTGAACCCGTTCCGCGCCGGTCGCATCCGCGTGCGGCTGACGGTTTGGTACGTCACCATGATCGCGGCGATTCTTGTCATCTACGCCGCAGGCTCTTCTGCATTGCTCTGGTGGAACTTGAGCCGCGAGCTCGACCGTCACGGGATTCAGGACATTGAAACCGTGGAAGGTCTACTCCGATTCGCGCCGGATGGACACCTCTACTTCGACGAAGACTACCATAACCATCCGGAATCCAAGCGGCTTCTGGAGCGCCTGCTGGAAGTAGTTACGCCCGATGGAAAAGTATTGCTGCGCAATCAACGCCTTGGTCAACGTGCGCTTGGCGGGACGCCCTTCGATAGAGAGGGTGTAGGCGGATATTCGCTTCGCTGGGGACAGTTAGATGACGGTACTTCCATTCGTCTCTTCAGCCGCCGCCACAACATAGGTAAGAATCCGGTAATTATCCGCATCGCCTATGTTGCGGATGAGATCCGGAAGCCGTCACAGCAGTTCCTTCTCGTGTTAGTTGCAACGTTCCCACTTACTCTCCTGCTCGCCGGGTTCGCTGGATATGTGCTCGCGCGAAAGGCGCTTCGGCCCGTTGAAGAGATGACCGTCAGGGCGGAGAAGATCGACGCGCAATCCTTAAACGAGCGACTGCCCGTCAGTGAGGAGAACGCTGAGACGAGTGACGAGATCGTTCACTTAGCGCGCGTGTTTAACCGCATGCTGAGCCGGATTGAACAAGCCTTCGAGCAACTACGCCGCTTTACTTCCGATGCTTCTCACGAACTGCGCACACCACTTACCGCGATTCGTAGTACGGGTGAGATCGCGTTACAAAAACAGGCTTCAGCGGACCAATACCGCGACGTCATTGGAAGCATGCTGGAAGAGGTTGACAGGCTCACGCTGCTGACCGAAAATCTGCTGGCGATCTCTCGCGCGGATGCGGGTCAAGTGCCTGTCCGATTCTCGGATTTCGCTCCTCTGAGATTAGTCGAGGAAACCAGCGCACTCCTTGGTGTGTTGGCCGAAGAGAAGAACCAGAAGCTCTCTGTTTCGGGTGACGGCCGCGCACGCGTTTCGGGCGATCGCGTGTTACTGCGGCAAGCCATATTGAACATCCTTCACAATGCGGTGCTTCATACTCCGTCGGGCGGCACTATCTCGATAGTGGTGGAAGATGAGGGCGACGACTGGGTGGCGATGCGCATTATCGACAGCGGCCCCGGAATTCCTCACGAGCACGTACCGCGGATCTTTGATCGCTTCTACCGGGTTGATAGCTCGCGTTCAGCTCAAGAGGGCGGCACCGGTCTGGGCTTAGCAATCGCTAAGTGGGCAGTCGAAGCGCAACAAGGCACACTATCGCTCGAAACTCTCCCAGGCCTTGGTTGTACCTTCACCATGAAGCTTCACCGCGCCGCACCCCTTAGTTCGTAGAATTCCTGTCTGCCTGCAATTTACACTTTGCGGTTGTTAGTGAGACGATTCAGGCTTTGGACCAAACCAACCGGATCAGTAGAAACACAATTCCCGCGACCAACGCGGCGGCGGGAATCGTTACCACCCACGCAATCACAATATCGCTTGCGACGTTCCAGCGAACCGCTCGTAGTCGTTGCACCGAACCAACTCCGGCAATCGCTCCCGCAATCGCGTGGGTACTCGAAACGGGTAAACCTAGCCAAGTGGCGAAGAAGATCGACAACGCAGCTCCGGTCTCCGCACAGAAACCGCTTCTCGGCTTCAAGCGCGTGAGCCTT
>NZ_CAJCHS010000054.1 GCF_903970205.1 Nevskia soli
CAGCCGCTTCGATCACGACACGCTCGGATACACCCAGAATCGCGCGGGATATACTCCCGCTACCTTGCCGCTGCAAACCCAGCTTTTCTGGAACTTGAACTTCACTGGAGATCTGAAACGGCAGTACTGGGCAAACTTCGCCGAAACGGGACCCGGCGTTCGCTTCCATTGGAACGGCACGCCGGACGCTCTCACCGTCACGGTAAGCGCACTGCGCGGCGTCTACTTGGTCAACCAAGGCAACCCACGGAAGCCGAACTTCGACGACGTCCGCATCGGCGCCTGGTACGCGCTGACGCACTAAGCCAGGCTAGGGCGCGAACTGAGGTCCGTCGTTGATGTGCGATGCGCTGATGTACATCCTTCCATCAGGCCCCTGTGAGAATGTATCCGGCCATTCCAGCCGCGGATCGGACGCCAGCTTCTCCATCTTGCCCTTCACGATGCGGTAGATGGTGCTCTCGTTGATGCTGCCGATGTAGATCCGGTCTTGAGCGTCCATCCACAAACCATCGGATGGGAATGTCTTGGCCACTTTCTCCACGCCCGCGCTGATGGCCGCCGGGCTCGCACTCGCGTTACGCAGCAAGCCGGTCTTGATCCGGTAAAGCATTGCGCCCGTCAGCGGCTTGTAGTAGAGAGACTCACCGTCATGTGAGAGAGCGATGCCGTCTGAGTTGATCTGCGGCGTTTTGCCGTTCGGTCCGACCACAGGCTTGCCGTTTACGCTGATCTGGACGCCCTTCTCGGCCATCACACTCGGGTTCCCGTCCAGCGCGCGATGTGCAATGCCAGTGTTGAGATCCAATACGACAATCCCTCCGGCGCCGCTATCGGTCATGTATGCGAACTTGCGGTTCGTGTCGACGCGGACGTCGTTCAGGTAGCTGTTGGTCTTCGCGGTATCGGGGCCGAAGCGGTAAACGTTGGTGATCTTATTGGTTGCAAGATCGATCCGCACAAGCTTTGGGCCGCCGGGCACGATGCTGGCGAGCAGCGGGGCTGCGGGATCGATCACCCAGAGCGTATCCGTATCGTCCGTAACCACGCTTTGTACGCAGACGAAGTGGTCTCCGGCAGAGGCCGCTTTCATGTCCCAGATGTTCCAGTTGCTATCCGGGTACGGTTTGGTCGAGCCGTCCTTCATCACTTCGACCACCGCGTTCCGGTACTTATCCGACCAGCGCGGGAAGTTCACGAACATTCTGCCGGACTTCGATACGGTGATCCCGGTTAATTGGAAGTCGTTGTTCTTATAGACCTCGGTAAGTTGCTCGCCTTGCGCGGCCGGCAAGCAATGGAACCAGCGCGAGGGTGAAGAGTACGGCTTTGCAGCGGTGCCATGCGCAACAAACGGAAGCACACCGCGCGCCAACTTATGCCGCACTCTGTGCTTCGCCGATCATTTAGACAGGCGCAGGATCTGTGACGCAACCGTATTGAAGGCGGTGTTCAGCTGCGTCGCGTCGGGAGCATATACAAACAGGCCGCCCGGCTCCGAGGGATCGTAGATGGGACTTCTCGGATCGTTGGCCAGCCGGAGCAGGAAGGTCTGGTCCAGCGGCTGGAACGACGTGCCGCCCAGTCCGATGGTGTAAATGACGGGCGTCAGCGTTCGGTCGGCGCGAATGCGGATGGCCGCGTTATCCGCGGCGTTCTGCGAGGCCTCGGTGAGCGCCGGGGGCGTGTCCACGCGGATCTGACCCGCGTAGGGTCCGTTCGGGTAAGTGTCTACGGGCTGGTACCCGGTGGTCGCGTTGCCGTTTATGTCTGTGGGCGGAATATAGGCAACATCCGCCCGCATGGCGAACCAGTTCGAGGTAAACGCGCAACCGGGCGCCGCTTCGATCGCGTCCGCCGTCACACTCGGGGCAACGGGTTGAATGGCGAACACTCCGGCGGTGGGGCCGAAGGTAGTGTTGTTGGCCTCCTGGGCGATCGCCCCGGTTAGCGTGCCGGCTTTGCAGGGGCTCGGCGCCAATGACGCGAGTGTTGACGGATCGGAAACGCTGTAGCGTGTATCGGTCTTGGTTTTGACTGGAAAGACGGCACTGACACCGTTCGGCACGCCATCGGTGAAAAAAACGATCAGGTTCAACGCGCCGGGCTCGTTAATCGCCTGCAACTGCTGATAAGCCATCCACAAGGCCGCCGCCGATCCGGTGTTTCCGCCGCATTGCGCCTCGCCGAGCACATCGGTTAACGCGGGCGTATTGCTCTTGAAATCGACCGTCGGTGCATAGTCAAGCGTGGGCGTCGCCATGAACGTGATCAGGCCCATGCGGTCGCGGCCGTTGGTGAAATCGTTGGCGAACGCTTGCGCCGAAGCGACCATGATGTTGCATACTCCCGCGGTGGCCATCGAGCTGGACCGGTCAATGACGAGCATGATGTTGACGTCGCGCCGGGTCGCCTGGGCTGACGCGGCCATGGTGGCTGTCGGATGGTTGAGGATGCTCATGAACAATGTGGGCATCACGATGGTGGCATTGACGCTGATAGTCCTCGTCTTATACGCGGTTTGCTGGATATTGGTGGTGACGGTCAGATTGAACGTGCGGAACATTCCGGTGGGATAGTTTGTCTGCAGGTACTCATTAATCGTTGCGGTTGCCGCGGCGATCTGACTGTCCAGGGTCAGGCCGACGCTTAACGACCGCGCGCCCGCCAGTGCCGCGGCATCGCAGGCGGCGGAGAGGCGCGTCTGCACCAGGTAAGCCATCCCTCCGTCGATGGCTAAGCCGATCATGGGAATCACGACGACGCTCAGCATCATGGTCAGCATGATGAGCGCGGCGCCCTTCTGTCGTTTGCGGCGTGATCGAGAAGTTGGCATGTCAGAAAATGAAGCTCGAATAGATGCCTTGATTGGTGGTGAAGGTATTCCAATTCAGGTCGGGCTCGCTGAAGTATGCTTCCGAGATGTAAGCGCTCTGTCCGGGGGTCATGTTCAGTGACGACGGGAAGCCCGGCACCCGCATCGTGCCGTCCGTAAGATATCCGGTGCTGCTGATCGATCCGTCGGCGCTGATGTAAGCCGGGTTTGGCGTTCCGTAGTTGCTTGCGAGCAGACTCTGGTTGCCGACGACGATACGGCGAGTAAACACGACATCGTTCAGGTTGGGGCAGCTTCCGGAGTCAGGCTCCAGTCCGCCGGCCTGGCATTGTTGAGGGCCGACAAGCATCACGGTCGAAAGAATGAAGACGCCGTTCCCGGCAGTCGGCGTGATGTAGAAGCCGGTGGCTAACTGGACCAGAATCGCCTGATTGCCGGCTTGCGAGAAGTCCACCCCGTACGCGTACATGTGGCCGGAATCCCTGCAGATCTGCGTCACCTCAATGGAGCGCGCGACGTTGATCCCGATGAATATGGTGCCGAGCAGCAGCGGCACCCAGACGATGCAGCAAAGCACGAACTCGACAAGCGCGCTCCCCCGCGCTCTTGAACCCCGCGATCGAAGTGTCATTGGTTCACCGGGGCGGCGGGATTCCATTCGGCGAGGCCTCCATGACGTCCGACGACACGGCCGAGATCTGCAGCGGCGTCGCGCTTCGCCACAGGGGAACCAGTGGAGCCACGGTGACGTTGTTAATGGCGATCTGAACGACGTTGCCGCCGGCATTACTGTTCGTCGGTTGTAGGGTACTGGGATTGAAATAGCTGATCGAGACGTTGTTCTGGTTGTTCGCGCCACTATTCAGAAACCCAAGGCTGCAATTCTGGACGACGGTTTTGATCGAGTCGTCCTGACCCATTCCCGGTAAAGTCTGGCTCGTAACCGCGTACCGGCAGCCCTGGCGCACGGCGTATTGCAGACTGGCTTTGGCAAACACCGCCCACGCGGAATCCATCATTAGGAAAACAATCGCGAACATCGGCAGCAGGACGAGTCCGAGTTCGATTACCTGGGAGCCGCGTTCGCAACAACGGAAGCGTCGCATGGATTTAGCTCAACCTGAGGTGCTGCAATTCTGGAATGAGCGCGAACGGCGACGCGACCGCGGCAATCTTCTCGCCAATCTGGCTGATTGTGGAAGGCCTGGAGTTGTTTTTGGCCGCGAGTTGAAGGAATGCGATCCGAGTTGGATCGATCCCCATAATGCGACAGCAGGTCTCGTCCACCGAAGGCGGATGCGCGCCTGCGACGATGACGCCCATCTCCTTCTTAGAGCCCAGGATCGGGCCGTTGCCTTCCATCGCCTCAATGCCGTCGACTATCGAGAAATGGCTTGGAAAAAAGGCGTTCAGGTCGGCGATCGATTCATCGATTCCCGCCCAGTGCAGCGCGTTCTTGGGCCATCCATAGACCCCGCCAGGAACGATCCCGAAGAGGTTCTTCATTGAGAGCGTGGCGCCGGCCCAGTGATGCGTTTTCATTTTGGCCAGAGAGACCAGAAGATCGGCGCGGAGTACGGTATTCGGCAGATACAACTCGCGCAGACTCGAGTGGTTCGTCTTAAGCTGGACACGAGTCACGTTGTCCAGGTTCAGATCGGTAAATTGGGATTCGAAACGGGGAAGCGCATCGAAATAACCCGCCGCTTCCGCCATATCCCAGGTTGGGCGGCGATGACCGGGACCTTCCGCGATTAGAACCTCGCGGGCGCCCGCGGCTTGAAACGCGGCACATGCGGCAGCTACCAGCTGGGGATGCGTATTGATCGGGCGATCGGCCTCGAACTCGACCAGGTTCGGTTTCAGAAGCACGCGTTTTCCGCGTACGTCGCAACGCTGCTCTGTCAGCACCGTCCGCAGAATTTGTTCCAGATCGACTTCATAGGACGCGGCTTTGTGGATGGAGACGGCGTGCTCGACCGCGGCCGGTCGAGATGCCGAACAACCGCCCAAGGCGAGAGCTCCGAAGAAGAAGTGACGGCGCGATACCAGGGGGTACATTGCCATTCAACTCAGTAGAGGGTTTGTGGAAAGCGCGGAGATCACGTCGAGAGCTACGTCGACGGTTGTCCAGTTCCAGGAGCGGACGTTCGACAGCGGAGGGGCAGTGTTGGGTTCACAGGCCGCAAGTCCCATGCGAAGCCACGCTGATCCTTGCGCGGATTGCGGTGACCGAAGCATCTGGTGTGCGCGCGCGAGCGAAATGCTGAGCCGCGCGGCATTCGCACCGCTCGTACCGCGCAACGCGAGCAGGGCAAGACCCGTTGTCTCGGGGTAAGGTTGGGCATTCTCGCTGCGCACAAATGTTCCTCCGTGGTTCCATCCGCCTGCCGGGCACTCCCGAGCAAACAGGAATCCCTGCCCGTCAGTGATGCGCCGTTTAGCCAGGGTCGAGCCGGCCAAGGTCAAATCGATCGAAATCTTGTTCAAAGCCAGAAGGCTTACGGCAGTTGGGATCACCCACGAGGCGGTTTCGGGATACCACGACCACCCCGAAGGTGTCGGGTCGCAGGGATCCCGCACGAGCCAGCAGCGTAGCCTGTCGAGAGCGCCTGATCCGCGGCCCCTGTGATTCAGCAGCCACGCACCCGCGCGCTCGATCACAGCCGGCGTGCGACTACCGGCGAGCGCGATCGCAGCGAAGCTCGTCACCCACGTGCTTTGATTGACGGCGGGGCATGGCGGCCAGCCGCCGTCCGGTCTTTGGGAGCGAATGAGCCAATCGCACCCCCGCGCAACAGCGTCCCGCGCTCCTATTGTTTCCCGAAGCGCAAGCACCGCGAGCGCCGTCGGCTCGGTCCATGAACTTGAGCCGGGATGGTAACCCCAGCCGCCGTCGGAACCTTGCGCGCGGACCAACGCGGAATATCCGCCGTCCCGTTCCACCCTGGGCCTAGATCGTGGTCTTGCGTTTGCGGCGGCGCTTGATATAAAGCAGCAAAACCGCGCCCGCTAAAATCCACACACCGGTCTGCATCGTCATTGGATCCATTTTTGAAGCCTCCTCCATCAGTCAGTCATCCCGCGTTCCCGATACTCTCAACCTTGTAAGTGTTGTAATGATCGGCGGAACGCGGTTATAGCTTTAGTGCCTGCTTTAGTGCCCGCCGCTGTTAAGCATCGGCAGGTTTCGAAACAGCTGTAACATACCTGGCCCCGCGGCAATTATAAAGAGCGACGGCAGGCAGAAGAAGAAGATCGGAAACACCAGTTTCACGCCGATCTTCCCGGCACGCTCCTCCGCCTGCTGACGCCGGTGCACGCGCATCGCATCCGACTGGGTTCTAAGCGCTTCAGAAACGCTCGTTCCGAACCGGTCGGTCTGTACGAGCAGCGCCACCAGCCGTTGCACTTCCTCTTCGCCGGTACGCGTCGCGAAATTACGTAATGCGTCCTGGCGGGTTTTCCCGGCCAGAGATTCTAAGTTAAGGATATTGAGTTCTTCGCAGAGTACCGGATGCGCGACAACTAATTCGCGGCTCACTGTAACTAGAGACTGATCGAGACCGCAACCCGCTTCCGCGCAGATCACCAATAAATCCAGAGCATCGGGAAGCGCAAAACGGATCTGCTCGCGGCGTTTCGAAGTAATGCGATCAAGAAAAAAGCCAGGCGCAAAGTACCCGCCTACCGCACCGCC
>NZ_CAJCHS010000055.1 GCF_903970205.1 Nevskia soli
GCGGAGATCCAGTTATCAGCCAATCCATTCGTTGTGGTAAACAACGTCGTCGCGCCGTCCCGAATGCGTACCAGGCCGTTCTCAGTACCGGCCCAAACGCTGCCGTCGCGCGCGCAGGAAAGCGCTCGGACAGTTTTCAAATTGGAGGGGAGCGCCGGCGCAAACAACTTCGCGCGATCTGCTTCCAAGCGATATAACCCGTAACCGGAAAACGCGACCCAATCGGTTCCGTCAGCCGCGGCGCAAAAGGAATCGGGATGATTCCCCGGCATTCCGTCCGCGGTCGTAAACACCCGGACATGCTCGTTGTCGCGCCGCACCAGTCCTTCTTCCGTGCAGACCCAAAGCGCGCCCCTGGAGTCCGACGCCAGACACGTAATGTTCTCGCTGGGCATTCCCCGCGCTTTTCCGAACGGAGTCACCGAGCCGTCCGCTGCCAGGCGAATCAGGCCGCTGCCGACGGTTCCAATCCACAGATTGCCGCGGCCGTCCTCCAAAACCGCATGCACCAGGCGGTGGTCGAAAGGGCTGCCCAAGACCTCGTCCATCGCCCGGAAGCGGATGCCATCGAAACGAATCAAACTGTCCTGCGTTCCCAACCACAGATAGCCGTTATGGGTTTGAGAGATGGAATAAATCGTCGGCTGCGCAAGCCCCTGCTCGATCCCCCAGGTGCGATGGGAATATTGCGTGAGCATGCGGGCGGGGTCGAGCGCCAGAGCGCCTGCGGCCGTTAGCAGAAAGAGTGCCAAAGCCGAAAACCGGAATTTCACAGGAAATATCGTCGCTCGTTCAACAGTTTAGACGGTGAGATCGAGGCCGGGTTTCCCCATCATTCCCTTCTGTAGGTAAACATACAAACGATCGACTCCGCAGACCGCGCATCTATGCCGATTGGCAGATGTCTTCTGTCCCGCTCATCGCCGATGTTGGAAAGGAACATTAAAGAATAAGCCAAAGATGAACCCTCCCGATCCTTCTTCGACAGTTGTCACCGAGCCGCCTCCGGCGCGCCCGAAAGTTGCTGCGCCGCTGCCTCCGCGACCGACACCTCCGCCGGTCAAGCCGCGACGGACCGGATGGATCGGTTGGCTCGTGCTGCTGCTCCTGATCCTCGGGGCCGGGTATTGGTACATGCACACGCGCGGGGAGAAGAAGCAAGACACCACGGGCGCGTCCGGCAAAGCCGGTGGCCGGCGAGGCGCGGGGGGCGCCATCCCGGTCGCGATCGCCACGGTAAAAAAGGGCAACATCGGCGAATACATCAATGCTCTCGGCGTCGTTACGCCGGTGGCGACGGTGACGCTGCAGAGTCGCGTGACCGGTCAGCTGATGGAGATCTATTACAAGGAAGGGCAAATCGTTCAAAAGGGCGCGAAACTCGCCAAGATCGACCCGCGCCCTTACGAGGCCGCGGTCACGCAGGCACAGGGGCAGCTCGAACGCGACCAGGCGCTGCTGAAGAACGCGCAGATCGATCTCGAGCGCTATAAGACCGCCTTCGAACAACATGCCATCCCGGAACAGCAGCTCGCGACGCAACAGGCCACGGTGAACCAGGACGCAGGCACCGTCAAGCTGGATGAAGGCAACCTCGCCGCGGCGCAAGTCAACATCGTGTATACGGACATCATCGCGCCGGTGACGGGCCGCGTCGGCCTGCGAACCGTGGACCCGGGCAATATCGTTCAAGCCAACGGAAACGTCGGGATCACCATCACGCAGTTGCAGCCCATCACGGTAATTTTCAACATGTCGGAGGATTACTTATCCGACGTGGTTCCGCAAATGAAGTCGGGGCGGCCTTTGCGCGTCGATGCGCTGGATCGATCGCAGCAGACCGAAATCGCCCAGGGTTCACTGCTGACGCTGGACAACCAGATCGATACAACGACCGGCAACGTGAAAGCGCGCGCCGTTTTTGGGAACCAAGATAACAAGCTCTTTCCGAACGAATTCGTTAACGCGCGGCTGCTGGTGAAGACTCTGAACGGCGTGAACCTGATTCCCACGGACGCCATTCAACGCAATCAGGATGAGGCGTACGTGTATATCATGACGCCGGGCGGCGCTCCGGACGCGCAGCAGGACACGACGGCGAAGGGCTCGAAGAGTCCTCATGCAAAATCTCCGCCGGAGGCCGGTGAGCCGGGGAATCCGGCGCCCGGAACCCAACAGCGGAGCGGCGCCAACGGTGGCGGCGGACGGGGCGGCGTTGTGCATGCGCGCGATATCAAAATCGCCACGACGAACGGCGAGACCTCCGCGGTGACGGGCGTGAATCCCGGCGAAATCCTGATCACCGATGGTTTCGACCGGTTGACGGAAGGCGCTCGCGTCACCGTAAAGCCGCAGGTGACCGTTAAACCCATGTCGGAGAGCGGCAACGTCAACGTGGGCCAGACCTCGGTCCAAACCCAGACCGAGGGGTCGTCTCCCCCGGTGAGCGTCAAACCCGGCCCTCCTACGGCGCCCGTGGCGAATCCGCCCGGCAGTCCCGGAGTCAAGAATCTTCGCAATCCGCGCAGTTCTTCAAAGGCACGCCCAACTCATAACCAATGAACCCGTCTCAACCGTTCATTCTGCGGCCCATCGCCACGTCGCTACTGATGGCCGCGATTCTTTTAATCGGGATCGTTGCCTACCGGCAGCTTCCGGTTTCCGCATTGCCGGAAGTGGATTACCCGACCATTCAGATCACCACGTTCTACCCCGGCGGCAGCCCGGACGTGGTTGCATCGGCCGTTACCGCGCCGCTCGAGCGGCAGCTGGGCGAAGTGCCCGGGCTCAACCAGATGCTATCGACCAGTTCGCAGGGCGCTTCGGTCATCACGCTGCAGTTCGTGCTCTCGCTCAATATCGACGTCGCGGAGCAGGAAGTGCAGGCCGCCATCAACGCCGCGCAAAGCTACCTCCCGGCAGGTCTGCCTTTGCCGCCGATCTATAGCAAAGTGAATCCGGCCGATGCGCCGATTTTGACGCTCGCGTTGACCTCCACCTCCACTCCGCTGTCGAAAGTGGAAGATTATGCGGACACTCGCCTGGCCCAGAAAATCTCTCAGGTGACCGGCGTGGGCGCGGTGACCATCAGCGGTGGACAGAAGCCCGCGGTTCGCATTCAGGCCAATCCGACGCAGCTCGCTTCTTACGGATTGAACCTCGAGGACATCCACACCGCGATCACCAACGCCAGTCTCGATGCCGCGAAGGGGAGCTTCGACGGACCGCGCGAGGGCTATCAGATCGCCGCCAACGATCAGCTCACCTCCGCCGCGGATTACGAGCAACTCGTAATCGCGTACAAGAACAACGCGCCGATTGTCATGAAAGACGTGGCGCGCGTGGTGGATAGCGTCGAGAACATCAGCCAAGCCGCCTGGATGAACACGACGCCGGCCGTCATCCTGAACATTCAGCGCCAGCCCGGCGCCAACATCATTCAGGTGGTCGACCGCATCACGGCGCTACTTCCGCGCCTGAAGAACACGATTCCTTCGGCGATCAATGTTGCCGTTCTCACCGACCGGACCACCACCGTGCGCGCGTCCGTGGCCGATGTCGAATTCGAGCTGATGCTTTGCATCGCGCTGGTCGTGATGGTGATCTTCGTGTTCCTGCGGACGCTATCGGCCACCGTGATTCCCAGCGTTGCCGTGCCGCTGTCGCTGGTCGGAACGTTCGCCGTGATGTTCCTGCTGGGTTACAGCTTGAACAACCTGACGCTGATGGCTTTGACGATCTCGACCGGGTTCGTCGTCGACGACGCGATTGTGATGATCGAGAACATTTCGCGCTACGTCGAAGAAGGCGAGGAACCGCTGAAATCCGCGCTGGTCGGGTCCCGCCAGATCGGTTTCACGATCATTTCGCTGACCGTCTCGTTGATCGCCGTGCTGATTCCGCTGCTCTTCATGGGTGACATCACGGGCCGCTTGTTCCGAGAGTTCGCCGTCACGCTGGCCGTCACCATTCTGATTTCCGCGTTCGTGTCGTTAACGCTTACGCCGATGCTCTCGGCGAAGCTGCTGCGGCATAAGAAGGATTCCGACCGCGGCCGATTCTATCGCGTTTCCGAACGCATTTTTGAGAGCACGATCGCGTTCTACGGCCGCACCCTCGAGGTAGTCTTCGCGCATCAAGTGCTCACGCTGCTCGTCTTCCTCGGCACGCTCGTGCTCACCGTTTACCTGTACATCGTCATTCCCAAAGGTTTCTTCCCGGTGCAGGATACCGGCGAAATCCAGGGCTTCACGCAGGCGGATGAAAGTGTCTCGTTCAACGAGATGTCGCGCTTGCAGCAGCAGGTCGCATCCATCGTTCTCAAGGACCCCGCGGTTGAAAATCTGTCATCGTTCATCGGCGTCGATGGCGTGAATTCCACCGTGAACACCGGGCGCATTCAGATCAATCTGAAACCGATCGAAGAGCGTGGGATCAACGCATCCGACGTCATTCGCCGGTTGACGAACAGCTTGTCGGGAGTGGAAGGCATGGTGCTGTACATGCAGCCGGTGCAGGACCTCACGGTCGAAGATATCGTGAGCCGCACCGAATACCAGTACAGCCTGGAAGACCCTAACGGGGACGAGTTGAGCAGTTACGTGAACCGGTTTGTCGAGCGGCTCAAAGAGATTCCCGTGTTAGCCGATGTGGCTAGCGATCTTCAGAACAAGGGGTTGAGAACCGAGGTTACTTACGACCGCGAGACGGCGGCGCGCGTCGGAATCACGGCCCAGAATATCGACGATGCGCTCTACGATGCCTACGGCCAGCGCCAGGTATCGACGTTGTTTACGCAGCTGAACCAGTACCACGTGATTCTGGAAGTCGATCCTCGATTCCAGCGCCATCCGTCGCGCCTGGGCGATATCTATATCCGCTCCACGGCCGGCGGTCAGGTTCCTTTAAACACGTTCACCAAGATCACGACGACGTCCATGCCGATTTTAATCAGTCACCTCGGTCAGTTCCCGGCGTCCACTATTTCCTTCAACCTCGCGCCGGGCGCGTCCCTGGGAGCCGCCGTGGATGCGATCCGCGAAGTCGAGAAAGAGATGCCGCCGCCGCCCGCGATGACGGCATCGTTCCAGGGAACCGCCGCGGCTTTCGTCAGTTCCCTGTCGAATGAGTCGATTCTGATCCTGGCCGCGCTGGTTACCGTTTACATCGTCCTGGGCGTGCTCTATGAGAGCTACATCCACCCCATCACGATTTTGTCGACACTGCCGTCGGCCGGTGTCGGCGCGCTCCTCGCGCTCATCCTTACGGGCAACGAACTCACCGTGGTCGCCATCATCGGTATCGTGTTGCTGATCGGCATCGTGAAGAAGAACGCCATCATGATGATCGATTTCGCGCTCGAAGCCGAACGGCAGGGGGGCAAGCCGTCGCGGGAGGCCATCACACAAGCTTGCCTGCTTCGCTTCCGGCCGATCATGATGACCACTCTGGCCGCGCTGCTTGGCGCGGTACCGCTGGCGTTCGGAAGCGGCGTCGGTTCGGAACTGCGGCGTCCGCTCGGTATCACCATCATCGGCGGTCTGCTGCTCAGCCAGTTGCTGACGCTCTACACGACACCGGTTATTTATCTGTTCTTCGATAACATCGCTGCGCGTCTCGGGCGCAAGGTCAGCACCAAATCCGGCGACGAACCGGAGAGCCCGACCGAAGCACCACCCCCGGCACCCCACCCGGCACCCCACCCGGCGCCGCAGCCGGCCTAGAACGGGCAGGAGACAACGATGAGCCTTTCCTCTCCATTCATCCATCGCCCGATCGCCACCGCGCTGCTCACCGTCGCCGTAGCGTTGGCGGGCGGAGTCGCGTTCCGGCTACTGCCCGTTTCGCCGCTGCCGCAGGTGGACTTTCCGACGATCTCCGTTTCCGCCGGCTTCCCGGGCGCGAGTCCGGAGATCATGGCCTCGTCGATCGCGACGCCGCTGGAGCGCCAGTTCGGCCGCATCGCGTCGGTGACCGAGATGACGTCGAGCAGCAGCCTCGGCCAGACCAGCATCACACTGCAGTTCGACCTGAGCCGGAACATCGATGCCGCGGCGCGCGACGTGGAAGCCGCCATCAACGCCGCGCGCGGTTATCTGCCCGCCGATCTCCCGCAGAACCCGTCCTACCGCAAAGTCAATCCGGCCGATTCGCCGATCATGATCATCGCGCTCACTTCCGACCGCCTGCCGCCCAGTACGCTGTACGACGTGGCGTCTACGATTTTGGTTCAGAAGCTCTCGCAGGTTAAAGGTGTTGGTCAGGTCATGGCGGGCGGAAGTTCAGCGCCGGCCGTTCGCGTGGATCTGAATCCTACCCAGATCAACAGCTTCGGCCTGACCCTCGACCAGGTTCGAACCGCGATTCATGCCGAAACCGCGAACGAGGCGAAAGGAGTCTTCTCCGACGGGGAAAAGATCTGGAGCATCCACGCCAACGATCAGTTGATGAAGGC
>NZ_CAJCHS010000056.1 GCF_903970205.1 Nevskia soli
GTTCGCCCGGATCGTTCGCGCCTGCCTTGCGAAGGACCGTGAAAAGCGCTTGATCGATGCCGCCACTATCCAGAAAGCTCTCGAGCCGCGAAATCACGCCTTATCGAATCGCGTCCGCGTCCCTATCGCGATGGCAGCCGCCGTGGCTTTAGCCGCGTTGAGCTTCGTGGCCTACCGCTTCGGAAGACCAACCGCGGGCGAGCCATTCCAATCGATGAAGATCAGTCTGCTCACTGCGGTCGCACCCACACCCGATGCCGCTCTGTCGCCCGACGGCAAGACCGTTGCGTACTTCCTTGAAGAAGGTACCGGCGAAACTCTTTGGGTAAGGCCGGCCAACGCGAACACGGACCGGCGTCTGATCTCCACCGAGTCCGGCAAGCACCGCTTCCTGACTTTTTCACCCGACGGCCGCTCTCTCTATTACACACGTACCGATTCGAAAAACGCGGGTACTCTTTACCGGATCAGCGTCAGCGGAGGCGAACCACAGCGCATCGCCGAGAACGTGAAAGACCGATTTGCCTTTTCGCCCGACGGAAAACAGTTCGCCCGCGTTCGGCTTGACGGCGTGCGGTGGGAAGAGTCCGTCGTGATTACTAACGTGGACGACCAGCAGGAGAGAATTGTTTCGACAAGACGCAGACCGCGTTACTTTTCCCGAAGCGGCCTGGCCTGGTCGCCGGACGGCCGCGCCATCTTGTGTGGCGCGGGGGAGGCGCCGTACTACAACTCAAATGCGTACCACCTCGTTCGTATCGATGCAGCCACCGGTGCGGAAAGTCCGATAGGCTCGCACACCTGGGCGCGGGTCGAATCCCTTATTTGGTCGCACGATGGCAAAACGCTCATTGTTGCCGCGAATGAGCGCTCGATCCAGTCTCTCCAGATATGGCGCGTGGCCTGGCCCAGCGGGGTCACGCGGCGGATCACCAACGACCTGTCTAACTATGAAAACGTGAGCCTCAGTTCCGACGGTCGAACGCTGCTCGCCGTCCGGCACAATACCACGTCTGAGCTCCTGCTCACCAGCCCCGGTCAACCGGGGATCACCACCAGGATCTCGCCGTTGGATCTCCACGAGCTGAATGCAGTCGCCTGGCGCGGGCCTCGGAGTATCGTGTATGCGGCGTTCGGCGGCACGGCAGTGAACATCTGGAGTATCGACACCGATGGCCGGAACCGGGTTCAGCTCACGACTGCCGAAATGGATCAGGAGGAAGTCAACGCCACCAGGGATGGACGTTACATCGTATATACCGCCGGCGGTCGCATCTGGCGCGCGGCGGCGGATGGCTCAAGCGCGCAGCGACTGACCCCTGGGCCGCTGGATGTTCACCCGGTGGCGACGCC
Organism: Nevskia soli; assembly: GCF_903970205.1. Lineage (GTDB taxonomy): Bacteria > Acidobacteriota > Terriglobia > Bryobacterales > Bryobacteraceae > Bog-113. The sequence goes on from NZ_CAJCHS010000056.1 coordinate 1,354, forward strand.
GGACAGCCAGTGGGTCGTCTACGCAAACTTCGCGGGCTGGTCTCCCGGCATCGGAGGCCGTCCCAGCCTTTGGAAGGTGTCGATTCACGGCGGTCAGCCGGCGCCGCTGGTGCGCGATAGAACGTCATTGCCCGACATTTCGCCGGACGGTAGATTCATCAGTTGTTCGCTCGACAAACCGGAGGAACAAGACGTGCCTGTGAGGATCGGGATATATTCGGCCGAGGACGGGAGGGAGTTGCGAGTATTCGACGTGCCGCGCGGCGCCGAGCCGCAAGCCTTTTGGACACCCGACGGAAAAGCGCTCCAATACCTGGTTGTCGATGAATCCGGAAGCCGCATCATGCGCCAGTCAATCGCGGGAGGGCCGCCCACAGTGGCTGCCGACTTCCCCTTCGAGCGCCTTTATTTCATAAGGCCTTCACCCACTGGCGCGCGCTTTGTTCTCGACCGTCTTAAAGAAAGCAAAGAGTTGGTGACGATTACCGCCGTGAACGAGTAATCCGTGCTTTCCACTATCGGACACGGTGCCCAATCTGTAGCTATCGTTGTAGCTATCGTTATAAATAGATCGTGCCCGAAACAGCGGGCAGTTGAAGCCCGGGCCAGTCGCCGTCGGTTAACTGGCCCGTGTCCGCGGGTGAAGAGTCATCCATCAGCCGGTCTGCTGGTTGTTGGTCACGCTGAACTTGAGGGTAGCCGGTCCGTTATGATAACCGGCCTGGGAGTGCTCAATGCTGATTTGATTACTGCAAGTCGCGCCGGGATCGATCGAAACCGGGCCGAAGGTCGATTGGGCCTGCTGGCTCCCGCTGCCATCGTCTTTCATCGTTGCAACGATTTTCAGTTCGATCTTGAACTTATCGACGAGACTAATGGTGAAGGCGAAGTCGATGTGGAAGTAACCGCCCCCGTTATAGTCGAAAGAATAGGTATAGCTGGAGTCGGTCGTGTGGCCCGGATTCACGGAAACCTGATGGCTGAAGGGTCCGGCACTCTTGACGCCATGGGCGTTGAACGGGTTGTCGTCCCCATGATCGCAGGTTATGGAAACTCTGGAGATGTCCGCTCGCCGGTAGTTCGCCGGGAGCGGGAGGATATCGATGTTCTCGGTTAGCGCCTGGTTTGCCGCCAATGTAACATGCCGGCCCGCACCGTTCGTGTACTCCGCGCTTACGCCGTTCACCGTGAGTGTCGCCTGGGCCTTGAGTAAGTAGGGGCCAGTCGGGATGTTTTCGAGGCTGTAGCTCCCGTCCGGCTTGGTCCAGGCATCTCCGCCGGGCAAATAGACCCACACGTGAGCATTGGGGGCCGGAGCGCCATTGGCCCGCACGGTTCCCTTGATGTTACCCTTCGTGACAACCTTGTGCCAGACACTTTCCGTATACTGTTCGGTATGCTGCGGAAGGTATTGCAGCGGCTCGGCATATCCGAAGTAGGGCGGGTTCCAGTAGATAATGTTGTCGGGGCTCACCGCGTTCCCGTCGCCCGGGCTCTGCCACGCGGTTGACCCCACCATGTTGGGGTTGCCGAACGCAAACATGTTAATTAACTGATCCGCGATCGGACCGGCGATCGAGTCGTTTACGCCGGGAATCGTTCCGAGCCCGTCTTCCTGAGCTAGTGCCTGATTTAGGATCATCTGGTGTAGAGCCTGCGCGCCTTGCACCCGCTCGGCCTCCGGATAATAGACCAACCCATCGCGCGTGGCCGGTCCGACCTGAGCTCCGCCCGCAATCGCCGTTTGGGAAAAATCCGCCAACTGCTCGTATTCATCCGGGGTAACCAGCGGAATATTGTTTTCTTTCATGCAGAGCCACACAAAGCCGGAACATACAGCCGGGGAGAGGCCTTGCGCCCAGCCCGCATCCGCGGGGGCGGGGTCGGTGAAGCCAAGCGCAACATCCGGCTTGGTGTAGGAGTAAAACGAGTAATAACAGCCTCCCTTCTGGGTGAGAGTGCCGGCTTCGCCGGGTTTTTGCGGAACGTAACGCGCGCCTTTCGATCGCGCCGTATCCGCGACTTTGCGCAGCGTGGGCCGAACGGCCGCTTCGTTCTCCGGCAAGGGTTTCACCACGAGCGGCGGAATAATCTCGAAGCCGCTCCCTTCCGGTGACGGGTCGAACGAGCTGAACTGGTAAGCGGTGCCGCTCGGATCGTTCAAACTGATCGATGTCGTCGCGTCATCGATGGTCTGCGTGATGCTGCCGGGCCAGGCATATTGCAGCATGTCAGGCATCAGGCTTGTAGGAACACCCAGCGCGTCCTTGTTGATGTTGGCGGTTATGCGCGCGGGCGAGGCCGTGCAGTGCGTGATTTCAAAGAAATTCAGGGTCATGATGCCCGAGTGCCCGTGATGCTGTGGCGGAGTGAGCGCCGCGAACATCGCCGCGATCATGTCCCCTCCGTCCGTCGGCGCGGGCGACAGGATAATATCGCCCTGCTGCGCATTCTGAAACGACGCGGGAACGAGCTGTTTGACGGTCGGTCCGGTGGCCTGACAAACCAGGCTTCCGGCCTTGGCAGTGGCGGCATCCGCGTCGGAAATATCGTCCGGGTAGCATTCGTTGCCTTCCGCAACCGGGGGCGCGTTGGAGGGATCGAACAACACAGCCGCATGCGCGACCACCGGCGCGGGATGGGCTTGCCCGGGCGGCGGGGGCGGGGCTGGCCTGGAGTGGCTGGCCGGCTCGGGTCGCGGAAGGGCGGCTCCCGCATGCGCGCCCGCTGCTGCTGCATGTGCTTGCCCGGATGACAACGGCGGGGCTGGGTGGGAGTGGCCGGCCGGCTCCCGTGACGGAGGGGCGGAGGCTGCACCGTGCTGCTGCGCGATGCTCGTCAGACCAGCTTGGATCGCGGCGCGCACATGCGACAGCGTGGAGACATCACGCGGATTCGTCGACAACGCGATCGCGACGGTTTTCGTCGCCGGGTCGAACACCTGTCCGCCAGGCTTGCTGACTCCCACCTTCGGGTGCGTGGCTGCCGCGCTGACGGCCCGCAGCGCCGCGTCGGTGTCCCAGTTCGCCGGGGCCAAGGACGAGGTAAGATTGCCATGCCGCGCATCCGCGATTGAGATGCAAAACGCGTAGGAGAAGCGGACCGGGACCGGTTTTCCGTCGGAAGCGGCCTGGATAATCGCCTTTATTTCTTCGGGAATTGGCGTAGCCGATCGCGTCTCTTCGTCGATCAAGACTATTGTTGAATCGGCTACGGCTACGCACACATCGTCTTTAAAAACAGCTTGCTGCAGCTTCAGCGAACTTTTTCCGAATGACACCAGAGAGGTGCCCACCTCAGCTGTGCCCGGATAGTGCATCTCCGCTCTGAAGTCGATAGCCAGGTGCACGATGACGAAAGTCTTCCCTGGACCGGCGATGGCCCCATGACGATCGAAAAGCATGGCCGCTC
>NZ_CAJCHS010000057.1 GCF_903970205.1 Nevskia soli
CTGCCCCCAGCCGTTGCGCTCCGAGGATTCGATGCCCGGCCCGTAATGATTCCCGACTGCGCCGTTCGGTCCGCCAATGATGTCGGTCAGCCCGCCGATGCCGAGCGGTCCCGTGTAGTCCTCATACACCTTCCAGGAATGGAGCTGAAGCGCATCGATGGTGCGTACGACGTCGGGATCCGAGCCGAACGTCTGCCGCGTCCACTCGTCCACCACCCGGCTCGCCTCCGCATGCGGATCCCACGCGATCCGGCCGAATGCGTAGAGATTCGCCATCGCAAGATCGAAGCCGAGCCAGTTCGAATCGCGGCCGACATTGGTTACGGCCACGAATCCGCCCAACGGCCGGTGGAACGTCTTCCCGGAAACGAGGTCGGCGACGGGCGTTGCGCGACCATCCGCGCGCATGTCGAAATCGAGCACCTGTTTCCACAGCGGCAGCAGGAAACAGAGCTGACGCTGCTGGCCCGTATACTCCTGCGTCACTTGCAGTTCGAGCGTCTCATTGGTGTGCTCCAGCGCGCCGAACAGCGGCGATACCGGCTCCCGGACCTGAAAGTCGATCGGCCCGTATTTGATCTGAACCAGCACGTTGTCATCGAACTTCCCATCGAGCGGCTTGAAGTTGTCGTAGGCCGCTCGCGCGCGGTCGTTCTTCAGGTCGCGCCAGTCCATCTTGTGGTTGTAGACGAAGCCGCGATAGATCAGCACGCCGCCGTGCGGCTTCAGCGCGCGCGCGATCACGTTGGCCGCGTCGGCATGCGTCCGTCCGTATGTCGACGGACCCACGCGCCCTTCCGAATCGGCCTTCACCAGAATGCCGCCGAAATCCGGAATCAGGCGGTAGATCTCATCCGCTTTCTGCTTCCACCACGCGGCGACCGCGGGGTCGAGCGGATCGAAGGTAGTGAGCCCGCCGATCGCTTTCGGGCTGCTGATATCCACCGCGATCGACAGCTTCACGCCCCACGGACGGAAGGCGTCCGCGATGCGCGCGATCTGCGGCAGAAAGTCGCTGCTCAGGATGCGAAGGTCCGCGTTGACGTTGTTCACCGTGCATCCGTTGACGCCGATGGAGGCCAGCAGGCGCGCATAGTCGCCGGCTCGCGTCAGATCGGGAACGACGTTGCCGTTGTCGAAGAAGATGGACCGGCCGCCGTATCCGCGCTCGATGGTCCCGTTCAAGTTGTCCCATTCATTGGTCCAACGGATGGGCGCGTACGGCGTTTGCTGCTCATTGAGGTGATCGATCGGCTCGTGCAAGGCGAGTTTCCGAAGAAGTGCGAAGGTTCCGTAAAGCACGCCGCGATCGTTCGCCGCAGTTACAAGGACAACACTATGCTCGTGAAAGGTTGTCGTCCTAAGAAGGTAGGCATCGTCGGCCATCTGGCTCGGAAGCGACGGATCGTGCGTCGCGGCCCGAACCGAATCGAGCTTCGCCAGCAGCACGCACGGTTCGCCAGGGATCTGCTTCTGTATGCGCGGCGTCCGGCCGGTCATGCTCTTCACGCCGCGAACGAACTCCGCTTGGGCGGCATCCAGCACCGGCGACACATCGAGCGTCGCCACCACAGCCGGCAAAGAATACCCGTCGCCCGTTGGGGCATAGCGCAGCCAGGCTGCGTAGCCCGTTTCCGCCGGCGCGATCCTGACCAAACCGAAGAATGCCAGAATGAACGCGGTCCGTCTACTCAGTTGTACGGTAAGCAACCGATCCAATAGTAACCAATGCGAACCGGTGCCGCGGCCTAAGTGAGGCGGGCTTACTTGTCCGGTTTCACCTGACCCTGCGCGGGAATGATTTCCGGTTTGTAAGGATCGCTCTTGATATTGAGCTGCGATTCGAGAGCTCGCACGCGCAGCTCGAGGCTGCGCAACTGTAAACGGAGCGTCGCGACATCCGGGTCCGGACGCGGTTTAACGAAGTCTTGTGCGGTCAGAGCGCCGCCGATCAGGATCAGAATCGCCGCGCGTTTCAATAAAGAAGCGGAAAGCATGAAAGTACTCCTTGCCGCTTTAGACGGGAAGCCGGCCGGCTTTCTTCCGTACTTCCTACGGGCTCTCTAGTGGCCGCACACCGTGGGAGCCACCGTGGGCTTCACGCCGCAGGAATCGACACGCACCGGCGGCACGGGAATGGTGGGAAGCTTACTCGGGCTGACGAAGCTAACGGTCGGCACATAAGCGCCCATGTAACCGCCTACGTTATTGAATTCCGTTGTGTTGAACGGGATCTGGAAGGCCGAGCAATTGAAGGACGAATTCGGCAGTATGTTCCGGATGTCGACCTGGTTCAGATTCTGGTAATTCGGCAGCTGCGATAGGTCGAGGTACGTATAGTAGTTTGCCGCCGTGACCCATGCCGGAGGCTGCGTACCGAATCCCACGACCAACGTAACGTTTCCATTCGGATCCTGAACGAAGTCGGTGTCGTGAATCGTGGCGTATACGTTCTGTTCGTCGTCCTCGAACGACATGCTGTAGTAGCGCAGCTGTTCGTTGCCGGTAATCCAACAATCGCCGGTGGGACACGGCATGTCGGGAAAGGTGGGAAGCGGGAACTGAATCTGCATGAATCCGCCTTCGCTAATCATTTTCTGGACGGTATCTGCACCTATCGGCGCGCGCAGGTAGGCGGCGTTGCTGTTGATCTCCGGCACGTAGTTCTGAGTGCGCACCCACTGCACCTCGTTCGTGGGGTCTCTGGGCCAGCAATATCGCGGCTGGACTTCACCCGCGAACACTTCGTGCGTGTCGATTTGCAGGGTATCTTCTTGCGCCTCTCCGGTTGCGGAATTGGTGGTGACGATGCCTTGCGCCGCGGCTGCCGCGGCGGTGATCGCGCATCCGTCCGAAAGCTGGCGAACGAACACGCCCGCCACTCCGGTATCGGACATAATCGCGTACTTGCGCACCATGAGCGAGCCCGCGCTATTGGCCCCGGTCAGATGCGGGGGGAAGTTCGCCGGCAGATCCGGCCATCCGGTCCAGGTGAGCCCGGAGTGGATCTGCGAAGCATCCAGCAGATTCTGGTCGATGGTCGTATCGGCTGTGCTGCAACCCGCGGCGGGGGTCGTGGGAACGCCTCCGCCCAACGATACACTGACTCCGTAGAACTGGTTCGGCTGGTAGGGAACTCCGATCTGAAACGGGTTCGTCATCGTCGAGTTTTGCGGCAGGATGTTTACATCGAGCAACTCGCTGGTGTTCACGGCATGCTGGTCGTAAACGGTGACCGACAGGAAACGCGCGCTGGGAAACTGATCGTAGATCACTAATTCATAGCCCGGCTGAACCAGGTAAAAGATCTGATCGTACTCAGCGCCTAAGTCGCCTCCGCTGGACCCGCCGTGGCCGGCCACCATCGGAATCAGATAACACTTGTTGTTGAAGTTACCGAGAAAGTCCAGCGACGGATTGATGGCCGGAGGATTGGCGCAGTTCAGGGGCGGCGGTGCGCCCTTAGCCGAAGCCGGCGAGGCTTGCAACGGAAGACTCAGACAAGCGCTGCCGAACAACGCGAGAGCCGCGAGCGGGAAAGGGAGTGAGGCGCGACGCATAAGTGCTATTGTATGCCAAACGCCGTCGAAGTCTCTTGAATTCCGCGAATCAAGCACGAATTCCGTACTAACTTCGCCATGCTTAGGGATAGGTTCTGAATCTTGAGGCCGGAACTCTTGCGTATAATCCTTCCGGAACTCTAGAATAAAGTGAAACATGCGTCTGCAACTCCTCTGCCTAGCCGTACTGGCCGCCACGGTGCCTCTTTCCGCAACGGTCTCAATCACGTCATTTTCTTCAGCGACGCCTTCGCCACAACCGATCGGGATGCCCGTCCCCTTCTACGTAACGGCAACGGATTCAAACCCCGGGCCGCTCGCCTTCCAGTTCAATATGTCTTACGAAAACGGGACCTTCACGACGATCCGCAATTTCAACATAGGGACTTTCAGCAACGGAGTGTGGACCGCGCAGCCGTTCTCGTGGACGCAGATCGCATCCCACGGCGCCTACACCATTCAAGTGATCGCCCAGGATTTCGGCAGCGGCGAAACCGCCACCGCGAACATGGCTTTCGATTTCAAGAGCACCTTGACCGGCAATCAGATTAGCGTCGTTTCCACGCCGAATTCGCTGGTAGCGCTTGCTGCCATCCCAAACTGCCCGGCAGGCAGTTCGGGCCGCGTATTCTTCATTCAAGCAGTCACTAAGACGACGACTTACACGCCTTTCCAGCCGTGCGGTCAGACTGGCAACAACAACGTCTACCTGGGCGGGATGTACGCAAATACGACTTACACGGTCGGGTTTCAAATCCAGACGGGTTCTACCGTCACTAACGGCAAGACCACCGCGTCTTTTACTACCGGAAGTCTCGCGACGGATTTCACCTTCCCGACAGAGGTCGAACTTAAGCTGCCGACGACAAAAGCGGACACGGCCGAAAGCGTACTTTTGCATGCCTTCATCACGATTCACTCCAATAGTTATAAGGGCCCCGGTATCGTGATGCCGGTTGCGACCGATCTTGCCGGCAATCCGATCTGGTATTACGATGGCAACGGCGACACCGGCGTGCAGCTTTCGCGTCCGGTAAACGGGGGAACTTATCTTATCTTTCAATCGGGACTGGCGTGGAGCAACGGGAGTTACCAGTTAGATCAGCTCGCCCGCCAGGTGGATCTTTCCGGCAACGTTGTAAAAGAGACAAATATAGGTCTGCTGCAGCAGCAGTTATTCGCAATGGGAGCTACCGACTTACAGTCGTGCGCCAATATTCCGCTGCCCGCGGCGGTCGGTTCGGCTTGCCTGACCTCGTTCAGCCACGACATGATCGTGATGCCGAACGGCGGTTACGCGGTGATCGGAAGTATGGAAAAGATCTTTCCGCCGGGCACGCAGGGAGATACAACCGGGCTTAACGTCGATATCCTCGGAGACGCGATTATCGTTCTCGACCCGAATATGAACCCTCTCTGGTACTTCGACAGCTTCCAGCATGATGGCGGCGGAACGCAGCTCGACATCACGCGCCCGGCCATCCTTGGCGAGACTTGTGCTGTAAACCAGGGCGGATGTCCCATCCTGTTTTTGGCAGGTACGCCGGGCGTTACCCCGCTCGCGAAGGACTGGATGCATTCCAACTCGCTTCAGTATCGATCCAGCGACGGCGATATCATCATGTCTTCGCGCGATCAGGATTGGGTGTTTAAAGTCGACTATAACAACGGTGCGGGAACCGGTGATCTGGTGTGGCGCATGGGTGTTGACGGCGACTTTACGTTCAACAACACCGGCGCTAATGCCTACCCGTGGTTCTCGCATCAGCACGACGCCGGGTTTGAGACCACCGGCGTTTTCGATGTGTTCGATAACGGCAATACGCGGATCACGCTGGAGGGAGGCGGCTATAGCCGCGGAATGGCCTTGACCGTAAACGAGACGGCTCTTACTGTCACGCCCGTTCTTAGCCAAAATCTGGGTTACTACAGTCTGGCGCTCGGGAGCGCGCAACTGCTAAGCAACGGGAACTACCACTTCCAACCCGGTTTAGTGGGGCCGTATGACTGGGATTACTCAGAAGAGTTTGACCCCATCTCGGGGGCACTTTCCGGGACAGGGGTTTACAACCTGGAGGGTGAGGCCGAGTCGTACCGCAGCTTCCGGATGTCCGACTTGTATACCGCGCCGACCACTTAGGCGGACAGCAACCTATCGGTCCCGCCTTCTTCCTACTTTGCGGCGTCTCCGGCGATGGAATTGAGGTCCGCGAGGAGTTCGGGAGGAATCTGTAACTCGGCCGCCTCCAGATTCTCGCGAAGATGAGCGACCGATGATGTGCCTGGTATGAGTAAGATGTTGGGCGAACGCTGTAACAGCCACGCCAGCGCGACTTGCATCGGTGTCGCTTTGAGTGACTCGGCTACCTGGTTGAGTTCCGAGGATTGCAGCGGAGTGAACCCGCCCAGCGGGAAGAAAGGCACATAGGCGATGCCCTGCGTGGCTAAGTCGTCGATGAAAGCGTCGTCGCCGCGATGAGCTACGTTGTAGTAGTTCTGCACACAGACGATCTCCGTAATTGCCTGACCCTCAGCTAACTGCTTGGGACTGATGTTACTCAGGCCGATCTGACGGATAAGTCCCTGACTCTTGAGTTCGGCCAGTACAGTCAAAGGTTCGGCAATGGATTGCTCCGAAGGCTCCGCCATGCCTCCCACCCGAAGGTTGACTACGTCGAGCGCGTCGAGCGCGAGGTTGCGAAGGTTGTCATGCACGGCATCGATCAGTTCCTGACGCGAGAGCGCGTGAATCCACGACTTATCGGGACCGCGGCGCGCGCCTACTTTGGTTACGATCACGAGGCCGGACGGGTAAGGATGAAGCGCCTGTTTGATGATCTGATTGGTTACGTGCGGGCCGTAAAAATCGCTGGTGTCGATGTGGTTCACACCGGAGATAACGGCCTCCCGCAAGACCACGATCGCGGCTTCGGGATCGCGCGGCGGTCCCCAGACCCCCGGACCGGCCAGTTGCATCGCGCCGTAGCCCATGCGGTTTACGGTCATTGAGGCTCCGGGGAATGTAAACGTGCCGCCAAGTGCCATTGGTTTCGTCATTTGTTCTCCTGTAAGCGGATAATCAGCTAGAGCCGTTGTGCTTACATCAGGTTAGATGAAGAAAGCTTCAGTTCGGCGTTCGCATTTGCATCAGACCTCGCATGCGGCGTTGGAGCCGCGGAAATCACCCGTTCAAGCTCGTTCGGCGGCCAGTGTGGACGCCCTTTTGGAAGCCACGATTCAGGTTTTGCTGAGGGTGGGCAAAGAACGGCTGACCACGACCAAGGTAGCGTCGCGAGCCGGGGTTTCGGTGGGGACCTTATATCAGTACTTCCCGAATAAGCGCGGGTTGCTACAGGCCGCATTGCGGCGGCACATGGAAGAAGTGGCAGGAGCGGTTGAGAGCGTCTGCCGCAACCAGCAGGGAAACACTCTCGCGGGAATGGCGACCGCGCTCGTCGGCGCGTTCCTGGACGTCAAGATGCGGGATATGAAGACGAGTGTCGCGCTTTACTCGGTAAGTTCCGATGTGGATGGAGCGAAGATCGTACAGCGGATGAGCGAGCGGATGCATCGGGCGATTGTTGCTATGTTGGCGACGTCTCGCGAACCGCTGAAGGCGGACCCGCAGGTGGCGGCGACTATGTTGCAGGGCGCGATGGCCGGGGTGAGCCGGAGATTGCTTGAATCGGATGTGCCCGAAAACGAGTTGGATAGCTTGCGGCGGGAACTTATGTTCTTTGTGTGCGCTTACCTTGAAGCGTGTGCCGCGCGCACGTTGATAAGCTGAAGGCCTCGTGACACGGCGAGACTGGTTGAAGGCGAGCGGTCTCGCAACGCATTTGCTTGCGGGGCAGAGACTAGCGCACCCACAAACACGGCCCGATTATGCCCTAACCATCGGCCCGTGTTCGTGGGAGCTGTCGCCGCGGCGCACGATTAAGACGACGGCGTACAACGGTCAGGTTCCGGGTCCGCTTCTTGGACTGCGCGAAGGGCAACCGGTGACGATCGACGTCACCAATCAGACACAAGATCACGAGGTGGTGCATTGGCACGGTCTGTTTCTTCCTTCCCAAGTAGACGGCGCCATGGAGGAAGGAACGCCGCCGATTCCTCCCGGCAGGACTGCGCGTTATACCTTCACGCCGCGCCCGGCGGGGTTCCGCTGGTATCACACGCATGTAAGTGCGGGAACTAACTTCAGCAAGGGGCAGTACACCGGTCAACACGGCTTCCTATGGGTGGAGCCACGCGAAAATCCAGGTCGTTACGATCAGGAGATCTTCCTGACTTTGCATGATTGGAGAGGCCAGATGCTGGCGAGCGACGATGGGTCGATGAACCCGTCCTATGACCTATCGACGGTAAATGGGCGAGTACTCGGGTTCGGCGATCCGCTGCGGGTGCGAGCGGGCCGGCGCGTTTTGCTCCACTTACTCAACTCCAGCGCCACGGAGGTGCATTGGATATCGTTGAGCGGGCATTCGTTCTATGTCGTGGCCTTAGACGGAAACGCCATCCCGCAGCCCGCGAGCGTGTCGATGCTGAGGCTGGCGCCGGCGGAGCGTATTAGCGCGATCGTTGTGATGAACAACCCGGGCGTGTGGGTGCTCGGGGAAGTGCGGAAACACATACAAGCCGCCGGGATGGGAGTAGTGGTGGAGTATGCGGGACAAAGTGGAAAACCAAGTTGGGAACAGCCGGATCGACTTATCTGGGACTATCTTCGGTTCGCCGCCGCAAGCATCGAGGCGCCTGCTTCGGCGCCGGAATCCGCAATTGACATCCCGCTAGTGTTCGAATCCAAGTTTGCCGGACACGGCGCCATGGATCATTGGACGATCAATGGCCGCTCGTTTCCGAACACCGAGACAGTAGCGTTGAAACCAGGGAATCGCTACCGGCTGATCTTCAAGAATCGCAGTAAGGAAGACCATCCGGTGCATCTCCACCGTCATCTATTTGAGCTAATGAGAAGCGGCATTCGTAAGGACACGGTCTTAGTGGAAGCGGGCACGGAGTTGCCCGTCGAATTTACCGCGGATAACCCAGGCGCGACGCTCTTTCACTGCCATCAGCAGAATCACATGGACGCCGGTTTCATGATGCTGTTTCGCTATGCGTAATCGGTTTTTCTGGCTGACACTTGCGGGCCTGGCAGCCGGGCGGGCATTAGCCCAAGGTAATTACGAGATCCAGGTCTATGGCGCGGAGACGGTTGCGCCGCAGTCCACGATGGTCGAACTACACTCCAACTTCACGGGTATCGGGCAGAAGGATACTATCGACGGAGTCTATCCAACGAATCACCAGGAACACGAAACACTGGAAATTACGCAGGGACTCACTGATTGGTCTGAGGTAGGCTTCTATGTCTTCACCAGCGAGCAGAACGGGCACGGCGTGCAGTGGGTGGGCGATCATATCCGGCCGCGAGTCAGGGCCCCGAATTCCTGGCACTGGCCGGTAGGCGTAAGTCTATCGACCGAGATAGGATACCAGCGCGCAGTTTACTCTCCGGATACATGGACCTGGGAAATCCGCCCGATCGTGGACAAAGCGATTGGGCGCTGGTATCTGGCGTTCAATCCTGCATTGGAGAGGACCTGGCACGGGCCGGATGTTGCACATGGAGTACAGTTCGCTCCGGCAGCGAAAGTCGGCTACGACTTTACTAAGTGGATCAGCGGCGGTTTTGAGTATTATGCCGACTACGGGACGCTAGGCGATTTCGATCCCTTGCATCAGCAACAGCAGCAGGTGTTCCTTGTCACGGATCTGAATGTATCGCCGCAATGGGAGATTAATATCGGAGTGGGCTTGGGCGCAACGGCATCTACCGACCACCTGATCGTGAAGGGAATCCTCGGGCGGCATTTTTCCTGGGGCAGGCAGTCTCCAGTAAAGTAAGGGGAATTTAACGGTATTTGCCGGAAAACCGCAAATCAAGCTTGCACCTCACGTACGCATTCGATTCCTATCGCGTCTAGCAGCTCTCTTGGCGGTCGGCTCCGTACGACTATGCGCGCGTCTAGCGACGAAAAACAGACGCCAACCGCTGTTGTTAATGAGGCGTACGCGAAACTCGCCCAGGGAGGGAAAATCCCCGACGTTACCGAAGTTTCGTTCAAACGCATCGCGGCGCCGCGACAGGCATTAGTGGTCGAGTTAGTTTACTTCGGCGGGCTTACCCTTCCCGAGGCAGCCCTCAAAACACCGCTTGCTTACGCGCGCGCCTCGGTAGGATCAGTCAGTTACTGAGCCGCGCCCGTAAGGAAGCGGGTTTGAACGCCGCTCAAGCTATACTCAACTCGCGCCATGAAAATCGCTATCGTCGGCCACGGCAAAATGGGCCGCCTCATCGAACAACTCAGCCCCGACTACAACTGTGAAGTCGCCCTGACCCTCGACGAACACAACAACGCCGACGGCGCCGGCATCACGTCCGATAACTTCAAAGATATCGACGTAGCCATCGAGTTCTCCACGCCCGCCACCGTCATCGGCAACATCCACCGGCTCGCCGCGCTCGGCATCCATATGGTGATCGGAACCACCGGCTGGCTGCACGAACTCTTACAGATCCGCGAGTTAGTCATCGAGAAGAACATCGGCCTCGTCTGGAGTCCCAACTTTTCCATCGGCGTCAACGTGTTTCAGCGCGTCGTGGCCGAAGCCGCGCGCCTGCTGCAGCAGCAACGAGGCTATGAAGCGTGGGCCTGGGAAATTCACCACTCCGCAAAGAAGGATGCGCCGTCCGGCACGCTTCTCAAGCTTGTCGAGGAAATGCACAACGCCGGCTGGGACCGCCCCATCGATCAGGCGTCCAATCGCGCCGGGGCCATCCCCGGCATCCACGAGATCGGGTTCGATTCCGCCGCGGACACGATCACGCTCCGCCATACCGCGCGCAATCGCGAAGGGTTCGCCCGGGGCGCGCTCGAAGCCGCCCGCTGGATCGCCGCTAACAAAGGGTTCTACGAGTTCCGCGAGATACTGTTCAGGTAGCGGAGGCGATCATGTTTACCGGTTGTGGAACTGCCCTGGTCACACCTTTCGAGCCCGGAGGAAAGCTGGACGAAGACTCGGTGCGGCGTCTGGCGCGCCGTCAGATCGATTACGGCATCGACTTCCTCGTCCCTTGCGGGACCACCGGGGAAAGCCCGACCCTGACGCGTGAAGAACACATCCGGGTAGTTGAGAACACCGTGAACGTAGCGAGGTCCAACCGCACGCCGGTGCTTGCGGGCGCCGGAGGCTACAACACGCGCGAAGTGATCGAACTCGCTCAAGCCTGCCAGCGCGCCGGAGCCGACGGCATCCTCTCCGTCACGCCTTACTACAACAAGCCCACGCAGGAAGGCTTGTTTCAGCACTACAAAGCGCTGGCCGCCGAAGTGACGCTGCCGATCATCATTTACAGCGTGCAGAGCCGCACGGGCGTCAACGTCGAGCCCGCGACGCTCGCACGCCTTGCCGAGATCCCCAACATCATCGGCGTGAAAGAAGCATCGGGGAACATCTCGCAGCAAGCCGCCGTGATCCATCGAGTTCCCTCGCGCTTCATCGTGCTTTCGGGGGACGACGCGATCACGATTCCGCTGATCGCGCTGGGCGGCCGCGGCGTGATTTCGGTTGCGTCGAACATCATCCCGGCCGAGATGACGAAGCTCACCCGGCTGGCGCTCGCGAGTAATTTCGCAGCGGCGCGCGAGTTGCAACGCCGGTGGCTGCCGCTGATGGAAGTCAACTTCATCGAGTCGAACCCGATACCGGTTAAGGCGGCGCTTGCGGTATTGGCGCTGATCGAACCGGTGTATCGTCTGCCGATGGTCCCTCCGCAGCCCGAATCCATGGCAAAAATCAAGCAGGTTCTCGAAGCCGTCGGTCTGTGCAGCTTCGTCGTCAGATGACGCCGGCCCAACAATTCGCTCCGCTGCTCGATGCCTTCTCAAGCCGCTTGTTTCGCGAGTTCAAGGCCGGGCTGAATAAAGGCGAGATTCGCGCGGCCGAGCCCGATCCCGGCACGCCCAGCGGATGGCGGGTGAACGCCTGGGTCAAAGCGTGCATTCTCGCTGGGTTCCGCTTTGGCAAAGTCGTCAATATGACGGGAGCCGGCGCGTTCTTTTTCGATAAGCAGACTTACCCGCGCCAGCGGCTCCAGCTCAAGGATGGGATTCGCATCGTGCCCGGCGGTTCTTCCATTCGCGACGGCGCGCACGTCGGCCGCGGCGTCACTTGCATGCCGCCGATGTTCGTCAACGTCGGCGCTTATGTGGATGAAGGTACGATGATCGATTCCCACGCGTTGGTCGGAAGCTGCGCGCAGATCGGCAAACGAGTACATCTTTCGGCCGCGGCGCAGATCGGAGGCGTTCTCGAGCCGGTCGGAGCACTCCCCGTAATCATCGAAGACGAAGCGCTCATCGGCGGTAATTGCGGCGTGTACGAAGGCACGGTCGTTAAAGCTCGCGCGGTCTTGGGCGCAGGCGTAATCCTCACGCGCTCGACTCCGGTTTACGATTTGGTACGCAACCAGATCCATCGCGCTACCGACGATCAGGCGCTCGTCATTCCGTCAGATGCCGTGGTCGTCGCCGGTTCCCGGGCGATCACAACGGATCAAGGCCGCGCGTGGGGACTCTCGCTCTATACGCCCGTGATCGTCAAATACCGCGACGACAAAACCGGCGCGCGGATTCAACTCGAGGACCTGCTGCGGTGATCGATTTCAAAGGCAAGACGGCAATCGTCACCGGATCCGGGCGTGGAATCGGCCGCGCCATCGCCACCAAACTTGCTGCAGCCGGCGCATCCGTGATGATCAACGATCTCGACGCCGCGCCGTGCGAAGAAGCCTCCGCCGCGATTCCAAACTCAGCGGCGCTGGCCGGCGACATGACGGCGCCGGACTTCCCGCAGCAGCTCGTCGACCGCACGCTCGAACGCTTCGGCAGCATCGACATTATCGTGAACAACGCGGGATACACATGGGACAACGTGATCCAGAAAACGACGGACGAGCAGTTTCAGGCGATGCTCGATATTCATCTCGTGGCGCCGTTTCGCCTGCTCCGTGCCGCGTCCGGTTGGCTTCGCGAAACCGCTAAGAAAGAAAATGCGGAAGGGCGTCGCGTCATGCGCAAGGTGGTCAACATTACTTCGATCGCCGCGACCGACGGCGGCCCGGGCCAATCCGGATACGCCTCCGGGAAAGCCGGCGTTATTGGACTCACGCGCGTGCTCGCCAAGGAATGGGGGCGCTACAACATCAACGTGAACTGCGTGGGCTTCGGGTTGATCGAGACGCGCCTGATCCAACCCCTCACGGCCGATTCCAAACTCGAAGTGAAAGGCCGCGCGATCCCCGTCGGCGTGCAGCAGCGCGTCATCGACACGATGACTGCCCTGTCGCCGCTCGGCCGCAAGGGCACGGTGGATGAAGCCGCCGGACCGGTCCTGTTCTTCTGCTCGCCGCTGGCGGATTACATCACCGGCGAGGTTCTCATTGTCTCCGGCGGCATGCACTTCTAGATGGCTGCGATCCAACCGGCAACCGCGCAGGAAGTCGCCGAGATCCTGCAACAGTCCGCTGCCAACGCGAAAACCATCCAGATCGTCGGAGCCAACTCGAAGCACCTCATGGGCGGCCCGAATGTTTCTAAACCGGACGTAACCATTGCAACGCTGCGCCTCGACCGCCTGATCGCCTACGAACCCAGCGACCTCACCGTCAGCGTCGAAGCGGGCATGCCCTGGCGCAAGTTCACGGGCATCCTTGCCGAACACCGCCAGATGGTCCCGCTCGATCCGATCTATGCGGACCGCGCGACGGTCGGCGGTGTCGTCGCTTCGAACTGCAGCGGACCGCGCCGCCGTCAATTCGGAACCGCGCGCGATCTGGGGATCGGCATGACGTTCGCGACTCTCAACGGACGCCTCGTTCAATCCGGCGGCATGGTCGTCAAGAACGTGGCCGGACTCGACATGGCCAAGCTCCTGATCGGCTCTTTCGGCACGCTCGGCGTGATGACCAGCATCAACTTCAAGGTGATCCCGATCCCGCCCGCCGAACGCAGTTTCGCCATCGAATTCCCATCCGCGGCAGATGCGCTCGCAGCTCGCGATGCCTTCATCCGCAGTCCGATTCCGCCCGGCGCGATCGACCTGCTCAACCCGATCCTGGGAATCGATCTTGGGTTTCGGAATTGGACTCTGCTCCTCTGGTTCGGCGGCAATCAATCGCTGATGGACCGCTGCGAACGCGAACTGGGCGCGCACAACTCAATGAAAGTGCTTGACGGATCCGTCTGGCAGCACATTCAGAGCGTCACGCCGCGGTTCCTGGAGAAGTTCGAAGACGGCGCGGTCGTCCGCATCTCGTCCTCGCTCACCGAACTCTCCGGACTGCTCGATGGCTTGATGGTGCCAGCGCTCTCCCGGGCAGCAACGGGAGTCACCTACGCGTATTTTTTGCGTGCGCACGACGCGGCGCGATGGGTGGCGCAATCGGCTGACCGCGGAATCCAGGCCGTGATCGAATTCGCGTCCGAATCGGCGCGCGCGCAATACGACCTCTGGCCATCGCGCGGCAGCGACTTCGCGATAATGAAAAAGATCAAGGCCCTCTTCGACCCCGGTAATCTACTCAACCGCGGCCGCCTCTACGGTCGAATCTGATGTTGACTGTTATTCAAGAAGAACCTCGCCACGACGATCGTCCCCAGCAAGCCGATCTCGACCGCTGCGTGCATTGCGGACTTTGCCTGCAGGCCTGTCCGACGTATCGCGAGCTCGGTCTGGAAGCCGACTCTCCGCGCGGCCGCATCTATCAGATGATTCAGGTGCACGAAGGCGCGCCGGTTTCCGATTCGTATCGTGAACACATCGATCTCTGCCTCGCGTGCCGCGCCTGCGAAACCGCTTGTCCATCGGGCGTGCCTTACGGCCGGCTGGTGGAAGCGGCGCGCGCTGAAATCGAAAGCAAGACGCAGCGGCCCTGGCACGTTCGCGCGTTGCGCAGCTTCGTATTCAATCGACTGCTCCCGTCGCCGGAACTGTTGACCATCGCCGGTTCCGCGCTGTGGCTATACCAGGTTACCGGCCTGCAGAAGCTGGTGCGCTTCACCGGAATCGCGCGCCTCTTCGGTATGTCCGGAATCGAGGCGCTGGTGCCCCCGGCCGAGCCGCCGTTCTTCTTCGGCAAGTTTGGCAGGACATTCCCGGCGCACGGCGATCGCAAGTATCGCGTGGCGCTGCTCGGCGGCTGCATCGGCAGCGTCTCATTCGCCCGCCTGAACGAAGCGACCATCCGCGTTTTCCAGCGCAATGGATGCGAGGTGGTGCTTCCCGAAAACCAAACCTGCTGTGGCGCGCTGCACGTCCACGCCGGTCTTCGCGAGAAAGCCCGCGAACTGGCGCGCCGCAATATCGACGCGTTTCTATCGGAACCATTCGACGCGATTCTCATCAACGCCGCGGGCTGCGGTTGCGCGCTTAAGGAGTACCACGAGCTGCTCGAAGGCGATGCGCGCGCGGCCCAGTTCTCTGCCCTGGTCAAAGACGTGAACGAGTTCCTCGCGGCCATTCCTTTGAACCAGCAAATGCGCGCGCTCAACTGCCTCGTCACGTACCAGGACTCGTGCCACCTGCTGCATGGCCAGAAGATCCGCAACGCGCCGCGGCAGCTGATCGCGCAAGTGCCCGGCGTCGAGTTCCGCGAGATGCCGCATGCCGATTATTGCTGCGGAAGCGCGGGCGTCTACAACGTCGTCCACAACGACATGGCGATGCAGATTCTGGCCGATAAGATGGCCGACATCAATTCGATCACACCCGATATCATCGTCACCGCCAACACCGGCTGCATTCTGCAACTGCGCGCGGGCGTTCGCCAGAGCGGCAAGAAGACACGCGTGCTCCACGTCATCGAACTGCTCGACGAGGCTTACTCGAAACCAACATGAAACTCATCGAACTCCCGCGCTTTGGACTGGACGCGCTGACGGTCCGCGAGTGCGACCCTCCCAAGCCCGGCCCCGGCGAAGTGCTCGTCCGCGTGCATGCGAACTCGCTGAATTTCCGCGATCTGCGCGTGGTTCAGGGCCTTTACGATCGCAAGATGCATCTGCCGCGAATCCCGCTTTCCGATGGCGCGGGCGAAGTTGCCGAAGCGGGCCCGGGCGTCACGCGCTTCAAGACCGGCGATCGCGTCGCGGCTATCTTCTTTCAAACGTGGCTTACCGGGCCTCCGCACGCGGGCTACTTCGCGTCGGCTCTGGGCGGCGCGATCGATGGCATGCTCAGCGAGTATGTCGTGCTGCATGAGGATGGGCTCGTCCACATCCCAGGGCGCCTCACCTATGAGGAAGCCGCTACCCTGCCCTGTGCCGCGGTCACCGCGTGGAACGCTCTGCACGGCTCCGCGCACGTGAAGGCCGGTGAAACGGTCCTGATTCAAGGCACCGGCGGCGTGTCCCTGTTCGCGCTCCAGTTCGCTCAGATGGCGGGAGCGCAAGTCATCGGAACGTCGAGCAGCGATGACAAACTGGCGCGCGCGCAAACCCTCGGGCTCGCCAACGGTGTCAACTACCGCCAGCACCCGGATTGGTCCCGCGCCGTGAAGCAGATGGTTCCGGACGGCGTCGACCACATCGTCGAGGTGGGCGGCGCGGGCACATTTGCTCAGTCGCTGCGCGCCATCCGCGTGGGAGGGCACATCGCTATGATCGGTATTCTCTCGGGTGTCTCGGCCGATATCCCCACCGCGCTCATTCTTCAGAAAGCCGCGCGCGTCACCGGCATATACGTCGGCTCGCGCGCTATGTTCGAAGATATGAACCGCGCCATCGATTTGCATCATCTCAAGCCCGTGATCGACCGCGTCTTCGGCTTCGGTGAGATTAGAGAAGCGCTGGAGTATATGGAATCGGGCGCGCACTTCGGCAAGATCGTGATCCGGCACGCCGTATGAAATCCCTCCTGCTGATCGCACTCCTCTCCCTGACGGCTTGCGGACC
>NZ_CAJCHS010000058.1 GCF_903970205.1 Nevskia soli
CTTGCCGCGCTCGACGAACTTGAAGTGCTTGACCGCGTTGGTCACGTAAACCTGCTTGCGATCGACGCCGGCTTCTTCGAGCGCCTGATCAAGCAGGCGTCCCGCGGGACCGATGAACGGCTTGCCGGCGAGGTCTTCGGAATCGCCCGGCTGTTCGCCGACCAGGATGACGCGAGCCTGCGCCGGTCCTTCGCCGAACACGGTTTGCGTGGCGTGTTTGTAGAGATCGCAGCCCTGACAGGCGCGCGCGGCTTCAGCCAGGACATGGAGTGAGTGCGAGGCCGGAATGAAGCGTGCGGCTGAATCAGGTTGTTGTTTGGCCATTTGCGTAACTCGGGAATCGGCTTGCGCGACAAGGCTGGGGATCAATGCGGTCTCAGGCATTGTGGACCAGTGACGCACCGGCATTTCCGCCTTCATCGCGCTGATTTTGACGCGGGCCGGATTGAAGATCGAAGCATAGTAATCGAGCCAGAGTTGTTCGAGCGCATCGTCTTGCGGAGCTTCGTTCTTCGCCACGCCGGGTCCGAAGGTCAAATGCGTCAGATCCCAGAACGCGCTCTTATCCGGCGTGAGAATAGCGAATCGCATCGCGCCAAAGCGGCGCACGAAGAACGGCGCATTGGCTTCAACAATGTGGTGATCCGGGCGGTGCCACGCGATATAGCGATCGCCCTCCGCGTCGGTGACTTTGCGAAATCGGACGAACGCGCGCATCTTATGCATGTCGCGGCCGACGGCATGATGCATCTGCTTCAGGCGCAGGATATCAGGGTCGCTATCGATCGCCAGGAGTTTCGGCTCGCCGTGCGTGAGGCGGTAAAGGACGCGGTAGAGCAGCGGCCAGCGGTCCGGGTCGCGGTGGCACGCGGCCAGCTCCGCGAGATCGAGGAAAGCCTTGGGAACGCGCGGCGATCTCGCCGATGGCGCAGGTTGTTCCGCCGGCTCACTGAAGAGCGACGCCTGGCTGCCCTGCGATTCGGACCAGAGAATGCTATCGGGTGCGGCGTCGTTGGCGAGCAGACGGCGGGCCTGGTCGCGCCAGTGGGGGAAATCGGGTTCGAAGACGACTTCGAGCATTACAGTTCGCCGGTTCGCGCGGTTGCGGCGGATTCGAAAAGATTGAGCTGTTCGGGCGGCGTGACCTGGTCCGGTAAACGTTGCGTATCGAGCAGACGCGCGGCCCGGTTCGGACCTGCTGCCGTGAGGAACGGTTGCGCTTTGGTCAGCGAGACACGCAGCCGTTTCAGATCGTCGAAGTCAAGCCGGTGATAGCGGCGGATGCTAAGAATGCGATCGACATTGCGAAGGCCTAATCCGGGAACACGGAGGAGCGCGGCACGCGAGGCCGCGTTCACATCAACCGGAAAGAAGGCGCGATTGCGAAGCGCCCACGAAAGTTTCGGGTCCTGCTGAAGTGAGAGATTGGGTTCCGCGGCAGTGGTGATTTCGCTTTGATCGAACCCGTAGAAGCGCATCAGCCAATCGGCTTGATACAGTCGATGTTCGCGGATCAGCGGGGGATGCTGCGCCGGTAGCGTGGGATCGCCATGCGGGATCGGGCTAAACGCCGAGTAGTAGACGCGGCGCAGCTTGTGCGTGTCGTAGAGTGACAACGCTTTCGCGAGCATCTCCGCGTCGGTCGCGGGAGTCGCTCCTACGATCATCTGCGTGGTTTGTCCGGCGGGCGCGAAGTGCTTCTTACTGTCCTTCGCCTCAAGGAATCGATAGCGGATCTGTTGCATCGATTGCTCGATTTCCGTATGCGACTTAGCGGGCGCGAGTTGGATAAGATCATTCTCGCGGGCTAGCTCGATGTTGGCGCTCAGGCGATCCGCGTACTTACCGGCAAGTTGCAGCGCGTCCGGCGAAGCCCCGGGAACCGCTTTCAAGTGGATGTAACCGCCGAATAGATGCTCTTCGCGCAGCGTACGCGCGACTTGAATGAGCTGATCCATCGTGTAGTCGGCATCCTGAATCACGCCGGAACTAAGAAACAAGCCTTCGATGTAATTGCGCTTGTAGAACTCAAGGGTGAGCCGCGCGACTTCGCCTGGAGTAAATCGAGCCCGGCGCGTGTCACTTGAGATTCGATTAACGCAGTAACTGCAATCGTAGATGCAGTAGTTGGTGAGCAGAACTTTGAGCAGCGAAACGCAGCGGCCATCGGGCGTGTAGCTGTGGCAAATACCCATGCCTTCGGTGTTGCCGAGTCCGGATTCTGCGCGCTTACGGTAAGAGCCGGAGCTAGCGCAGCTCGCGTCATATTTCGCGGCGTCGGCAAGGATTTTCAGCTTATCGCGCGTCTCCATTAGTCCCTCTGTAAGATGTCTGGGAAGGTCCCGCTGTTTCTATTTTGTCGCGGAGGGGTGAGACATCCGTGTCGCGAAGGGAAATTTCCACCGGCGTGGTCCACGATGCGCCCGCAGACCTAAAGAAGGCACTTACCTCCGGCCCCCAAGCTTTAGCCACATGGGAGGATATTACACCGCTCGCACGAAAAAGCACAGCTCCGTCGAAAATCACGCTCCACGCGTGATTTTCATTACTTCCGATGTCTCTCGGAGACATCCTGGCTTACTCGCGTGCGCGGCTCAGTAGAATCAGTACGTTATGTTCGTTCGAGGACATGGGTAACAGAGCCGCGACGGTGACGGAGCGGTTACTATCACGGGCTGCTAGCCCATCGAGTCATCGTGTAGCCTTTCCGTAAGCGACGCCGAGTTTCTCAAACCCCAGTTTTTCCACGATTCGTCTGCTAAGCCTCATTACCTTCGAAGTACCCCCTACTGATCGCTGTCGCGGCAAGGTAGCCGAACGCGCAACGAATCGCGCCGTTCGCCGCCTCCGTGGCGAAGCCCTGTCCTGCGAACTTCGGCGCCACCCAATAACCGGTCTTATATACGCCGGGCTCATCGGTAATGCCCAACGCGGTTCGAACGACGAAATCTCCGTTGATCCGTAGAAACCCATCTAATGCGATCCCTTCTTGACTCTGATAATTCCTCACGGGACGAACAGACTGTTCCATTGCTTCCCGCGAAGTGGCCCATAGAACGCCCGTCCTAGTCAAAGCTTCTTCCGGAAGTGTATGCAGCGGTCCACGATTTCAAAACCGAGTGCAAGGTGGGCCAATTCGGATTCCTCGTGATCGATCCAGGTATCCGATGCCATCTCGATGCAGCCCTGACTACACGCCCAACCTTCGGCCGCTCCGATCAGTGCCGCGCCGATGCCGCGCCTGCGGAAAGAAGGATCGACGAACCAGCCTTCGATGAAGCCGACCGGTCGTGCCGGATCGCAGCCATCCGCATGAGAACGCAGTCCGACATCGACGAAACCAATGAGGCCGCCCTCGGCGAAATGCGCCACAAAGCTCGCGAAGGGCAGCGAGCTAACAGGACCGTTCTCCAGCTCTCTCAAGTGTTCCGCGAATGACGCCTCGGGCCAAAGTGAAGCGCGCATCTTTGCAAGCTCGATGTGATCCGGCTTTTGCGCCAGTCGAATGGTAGCTGGGTCCATAACCAGATTGTCCGCGCTCGTTGAAGCGTGATGCCGGATCCTCCCGCGGACCCGTTCGGTGCGACGAATGTTGAATCCATACGAAGAAGGACGAATCTCTTGTGAGTGAGTCGCGCAAACGGAGCGCTTCCCGCGTCCGTTGCGCTTCGGAGTAAAGGAGACGCAATGCCACAAACTCTTGCATCGCAAGCCGTAAAGAATGTCGTTTTAGTCCATGGCGCTTTTGCCAACGGGTCCAGTTGGGACAAGGTCATTCCCAAGCTACAGGCGAAGGGTCTGCACGTGGTTGCCGTTCATCTCCCGTTCACCGGGTTTGCGGATGATGTCACGGCGGCCAAGCGGGTGATCGACGCTCAGGACGGCCCCGTGCTCCTGGTCGGCCATTCCTACGGCGGCGCAATCATTACGGAAGCCGGCAATGACCCCAAGGTAGCTGGTCTTGTGTACGTCGCGGCATTCGCCCCGAACAACGACGAGGCAGTCGGCGACACGGGCAAGGATTTTCCCAAGCCGGCCGGTCTCGATGAACTTCGGCCGTTCGGTGGTGACGGGTATCTTCTTCTGACGCCGGCAGGTTACGCCCAACACTTCGCCCCGGATCTCACCGCCGAAGAGAAGCAGATCCTTATCGCTACGCAGCCGCCGGCGCCGGCCTCCATCTTCGGGGCCAAGATCCCGTCGGCCGCCTGGCACTCAAAGCCCAGCTGGTACGTGGTCGCGAGCAACGATCACATGATCGCGCCGGAGTATGAGAAGAGTATCGCGAATCACATCAACGCGGATACGACAGTAGTGCATTCAAGCCACGTCGCGATGCTCTCCTGTCCGAACGAAGTTGCAGCAGTTATCGAACACGCCGCGGCGGGGAAGACGGAGTTGGCTGCATCCTCCGGACGGTGAGACCACAACCGTCGTGACAGGCGCGTCGAAAGGTTGTACCTGGTAGCCAGACCTCCCCTCGGCCGCGCCGGGACTCCCCAGGATATCGCGGACCTAGTTACTTTTCTGGCCACGGATGACGCTCGTTGGGTAACGGGCCAACTAATTCAGGCCTCGGGCGGTTTGCGCTAAGTTACTGCCTTGACGATGAGTACCGGCGGCCTGTGTGGAGTCACCTTCGGAACAGTACCCCGTCGACCTCAATCGTTGGTTGCGTGCTTCAGACTGTTCACTTAGCGAAAAGGCGTTCCCTGCGGCTAAACGTACGGATGCGCCTTCCGCGTCCAGCATAACAACGGTGCTGCGATTGGTCAGGTTGACGTGCAGAAATCCGGCTCTCGGAGGAAGGCGCACGTTGAGTTCTGCTTCCGGACGCTCTGGTGAAATTCTTACTTCCGGAGGCAGCCCGGTTGATCCCGCGCGTCCCGTGCTGAAAACAGAATATCCCGCGTCGGGGTCGTCCCCGTAAACGGTGTAACTGCCCCACCAGGGTAGCCTCTCGAATCGGTAACATCCGCTTTGGTCCGTTCTTGTTTTAGGAAGTAGTGTCGCGAGGATAACTCCTGGTCGCTACCGATGTTACGCCGTTCGACGAAACCGGCAACTCCTGCGAATATCGCGGTGCGCGCCCAAACACAAACTTTCCAAAACCCAATCTCCCCACCCCTCAACAACTTACCCCCAAATTTGCCC
>NZ_CAJCHS010000059.1 GCF_903970205.1 Nevskia soli
GCAGGTTCATCCAGAAACAACAGCACCGGCAGGCCGGCTCGCTTGAGGCGATCGATCTGCCAGCAGATGATCTGAGAGATATGAAACGCGACAGCCGCAAACAACACCGGATCCGATAAGAATGGGCGGTCTTGGTGAAACAAGTACGTCGATAGAGTGATCGGTCCTTCGATCTGACCCTTGACGGCGAGAGCCGATGCAAACCGGCCGGCCGAAAGCGCTTGCTCGAACGCTCCGAATCCAACCGCGTTCGCCGGCGTCAGTTCTCCATCGCTGTGGTGAAGGGCTTCCACGACGCGGTCGATCTCGCCGTCCTTCACGTTGTACCCGTAACCTTCGGCGCGCGGTTCGATCCACTCGGAGACAACACCCAGACCCTGGCCGATGATCGCCTCACGGTCGGAAAGCCGCGGCATCTGGGGCCAGAACGGAATGGCTGGGCAGGAGCGGGCAACGGCGTCGATCGCGTCCGCCGCGGAAGTGAACGGTAAGCTGCCGATGCCTGTAACGGCGCCGGCCGGCAGGGTTGGATGGGCCTTAGATCGTGCTCCGATGGATCGCACGCCTCTATTCTCGCGAACCGTTGCACGGGTGAGATCAGCGCCGAGCGTCGCAAGCGCTGTGTAACCATGTTTCTATCGATGAATAAGGCTGTCTTTACCCTCAGTTCCCTCCTTCTGTCCAGCTTTTCCGCCCACCTATTCGCGGGCGAAACTCCTCCGAAACTCCGCCTGGCTGAAGTGGAACAGATGGCCCCCACGGGCTATCGCGCGGCCTTGACGGTCGACCCCGCAGAAGATACCTTCACCGGTTCAATTGCGATTAGTCTCGAGGTCCAGCAGCCGACATCCGTCATCTGGCTGAACGGAAACAAGCTCTCCATTGACAACGCGTCGCTGAAGACCCTCGGCAATCAGATGCAGGCGACCGTGTTGCCGGGCGGCAGCGATTTCATCGGGCTCAAGTTTAGTTCTCCAGTGCCGGCTGGTCCGAGCATTTTGGACATCGGCTATTCAGGAGTGGTTCACAAGGGATCGAGCGCGGGTCTGTTCAGTATGGAAGACGCGGGCAACCATTACTTGTACACGCAGTTCGAATCTACCGACGCGCGCGATGTGTTCCCGTGCTTCGACGAGCCTTCCTATAAAGTGCCCTGGCAGCTGACACTGCACGTGCCCGCGAAAGTCAATGCGGTCAGCAACACGCCGGTTGTGTCGGAGAGCAAGGAGGAGCCGCACACGTTCGTGTTCAAGCAAACGAAGCCGCTGCCGAGTTATCTGATCGCCTTCGCTGTGGGCCCGTTCGATTTTGTCGATGCGGGAACCGCCGGGAAGAATCACTTTCCGGTTCGCATCGTAACACCTCGCGGAAAAGCGGGCGAAGCCAAGTACGCCGCGGAAGTAACCGCAACCATTCTGACGCGGCTGGAAGACTACTTCGGCATTCCGTATCCGTATGAGAAGTCGGATCAAATGGCGATTCCGGTCACGTTCGGTTTCGGCGCAATGGAAAATGCGGGCATGGTGACTTATGCCCAGACGCTGCTGTTAGCGCGTCCCGATACCGATACAATCGCGCGCCAGCGCGGCTATGCTTCGGTTGCGGCGCATGAACTCGCGCATCAGTGGTTCGGCGATCTGGTCACAACCGCCTGGTGGAACGATATCTGGTTGAATGAGGCGTTCGCGACGTGGACCTCGGCGAAGATTCTGGCGGAATGGCATCCGGAGTGGAACACGCGGGTCAACAACGTCGGGGCGAAACTCGGCGCGGAAAATCAGGATAGCCTGGTGAGCGCGCGCAAAATCCGCCAGCCGATCGAATCGAAGGACGACATCAGCAACGCCTTCGACGGGATCACCTATCAAAAAGGCGCGGCGGTCATCGGCATGTTTGAGAGCTGGATCGGTCAGGCCGAGTTCCGCAAGGGCATCCAGAGTTATCTGAAGCAATATGCGTTCAAGAACGCAACCGCGGGCGACTTTCTGGATGCGGTGAGTTCCGGCAGCGGCAGGAATGTGACGGCTGCGTTCTCGACATTTCTGAACCAGGCGGGCGTGCCGCTGGTGTCGATGGCGCTCGATTGCAAACAGGGCGCGCCGACACTGCATTTGACTCAGAAGCGCGCGCTGCCGCTGGGGTCCAAAGGTTCCTCGGATGAAGTCTGGCAGATTCCGGTGTGCGTGCGGTACGGAACCGGAACGGCCGGGCAGAGCGAGTGCTCGCTCATGATGCAGCCGAGAGCCGATTGGAAATTGAAGGCGTCGAGTTGTCCGGCGTGGGTGGAAGGGAACAGTGATGCGGTCGGCTATTACCGCGTGAACTATCAGCCCGAACTGCTCGACGCGCTGGCATCCGGCGAGGTCGATCAGCGCATGAACGCTCCGGAGCGCGTGGACTTCATGGGCAACGCGGAAGCGCTTTCGAGCGAAGGCGATCTGCCCGCGGGCGATGCGCTGAAGTTTGTGGCCGTGTTCCACGCGGACCCGGAACGGCAGGTTCTGGAGAGTTCGCTGCGCCTGGCACTGAGCGTTCGGGAGCACCTGGTTCCGGCGGAGCTCATGCCGAATTATCAACGATTCCTGCGGAAGAACTTCCAGGCAAAGGCGCATGAGTTGGGCTGGACCTCCAAGCCGGGTGAACCGGACGAGGTCCACCTGTTGCGTCCGGAACTGCTTCGCGCCGTGGCGACGGTGGGCGGCGATCAGGAACTGGCGAATCAGGCGAAAGAACTGACCGCGAAGTGGTTCGAGAACCATGCGGCGATCTCCCCGGAGATGACGGGCGCCGTCCTGGGAACGGCCGCGTACTATGGCGACGAGAAGCTGTTCGAGCAGTTTGTGGCCGCGTATAAGGACACCAAGGATCGTCAGGAGCGGCAGCGCATTATGGGCGCGATGACTTCGTTCCGCGATCCCGGCGCGATTCAGGCCGGCTATAAAGTAGTGCTAAGCGGGCAGATTCCGATGATTCAGAGCGCGCAGCTGCTCTTCGCCGGACAAGGTCAAGAGGCAACGCGACACCTGGCATTCGACTTCACCAAGGCGCATTTCGATGAGCTCGCCGCCAAGCGTCCACAAGGCGGAGGGTTCGACTTCGGATCGCGCTTCCCCGCCGTTGGCCAGTCGTACTGCGATGCGGAATCGCGCAGCGCGCTGGAGGACTTCTTCGCGCCGAAGGTGACTCAGTTCACGGGCGGCCCGCGTGCGCTGGCGCAAACGCTGGAACGCGTCGACCTTTGTATCGCCGAGCGGAAAGCGCAGGAGCCGAGCGTGGCTGCTTTCCTGGCGACGCAGTAGCTTCAACTATTCAGAACCGTAAACACCTCTTCTTCGTCTTACTCTCTTTATGACCCAAACCTCGCTTTGCCGCCATGCTGCGCGCGCCTCCGCAATGGCTCTACTGTGTTCTGCCGCATTTGCCGCCGATCAACCTCCCAAGCTGCGGCTGGCGGAGGTAGAGAGCATCCAGCCGGTCAGCTATCGCGCGGATCTGGTACTCGATCCGACTAAGGACGATTTCAGCGGCTCGATCTCGATCCACATGGACGTTAGTAAGCCGACGCAGACCATCTGGCTGAATCAGGAGAAGATCCAGATCAAGTCGGCGACGCTCAAGTCGGGCGGAAAATCGATGACCGCGAAAGTGCTTCCCGGCGGAGACGATTTCGTCGGCTTCCAGTTCGACGCGCCCGTTCCAGCCGGCCCGGCAGATTTCAAAATCGACTACACCGGAACGGTGATTACCAAGAACAGCACGGCGATCTTCCGGCAGAAGGACAACGATAACTGGTACATCTTCTCCCAGTTTGAAGCGACCGATGCGCGCGGAGCTTTTCCCTGCTTCGACGAGCCTTCTTATAAGACGCCCTGGCAACTAACGCTGCACGTTCCGGCGGCGGATACAGCCATCAGCAATACAACGCCGATTTCAGATAAGAAGGCCGGCGCGATGCGCACGGTTTTGTTCCACGAGACCAAGCCGCTGCCGAGCTACCTGGTGGCGTTCGCAACCGGTCCGTTCGAGTATGTGCCCGCGGGCTTCACCGCGAAGAATCACGTTCCGGTTCGCATCGTGGTGCCGAAGGGACATACGGCGGAAGCTGCGTACGCCGCTGAAGTTACCGCCGGGATTATCAACCACCACGAGCAATACTTCGGCATTCCGTTTCCTTATGACAAGGCCGACCAGGTCGCGGTTCCCGACACGTCCGGATGGGGCGCGATGGAGAACCCCGGGATGGTGACGTATGCGCAGAA
>NZ_CAJCHS010000060.1 GCF_903970205.1 Nevskia soli
CGCGAGCGCACCGCCGGCGAAGCCACCAAGCATATGCGAGTAACCGAAAAGTCCCGCGGGCGAATGCCCCATTGCCTTTCTGGCAATCTCGGCATTCGGGTTGGATGTGTCGCAAAGCGAAAACATCGTCATCTTACAGAAGCGGCAAGTACCGCAGGAGATGGTAAACGGCACCACAACGCGATCGCCCTTTTTTAGTTTCTTAACGCCGGGCCCGACTTCGACGACAATACCCATCGGCTCATGACCGAGAATGTCGCCCGCTTCCATGGTCGGCATCATGCCGTCATAGAGATGTAGATCGGAACCGCAGATTGCGGTGGATGTGATCTCAAGAATCACATCTGTACTTTGTTGAATCTTCGGCTCGGGAACGGTTTCGACGCGAACGTCATGCGTCCCGTGCCAGGTAAGTGCTTTCATCATTTCTTGGAATGCCTCGACATCAGGTGCAGCATTCTGCTGGCCTCGTTTTCGTCTGTGTCGTGCGAACGATGACGAGGCTCAACGGGTTGCGCGAGACTAAACCAAGTGGCCGATTCCAAAAGACTCCTCGTAGTATCGAACCGTTTACCGGTGTCGTTGTCGCATGCAACCGGCGAGTGGATCACGACCCGAAGTGCAGGCGGACTTGCAACTGCGATGGATCCGATCCTCAAGCGTACCGGCGGGGCTTGGATTGGTTGGAGCGGCGCGCGAGAGCAATTGCCTGCGGACATCTTGAGCAAGCTGCGCGAAGAGCAGAGTGCGATTCCCGTGCGGCTCGCACCCGAGCACGGGCTGCGCTTCTATGAGGGCTACGCGAATCAGGCCGTCTGGCCGTTGTTCCACAGCTTCATCTCGCGCGCGAAGTTCGTGCCGGAGAACTGGAGCAGTTATCACGACGGCAACGAGCGGTTCTGTGACGCAATTGTGGAACAGTACCGGGAAGGCGATCGGATCTGGGTACATGACTACCATCTGATGCTGCTGCCGCGCATGCTGCGAAGGCGTCTACCCGACGCGGCTATTGGATTCTTTCTGCACATTCCGTTTCCTTCTTCCGATATCTTCGCGGTGTTGCCGCGCGGAGAGATGCTATTGCGCGGCCTGCTAGGCGCGGACCTGGTTGCATTTCACACGCACTCCTACTTACAACATTTCCGGCGTTCGCTGCGGAGGCTGCTGGGAGTTGAGAGCACGTTGGACTGCGTGGAAGCCGCCGGCCGGCGCATCCGCATCGAGGCTCTCCCGATCGGCATCGCGCCGGAGAGTCTGACGAGTCTTCTGGAGACAGCGGAATCGAAGAGTCATGTAGACGAGCTGCGGCGCAGGTACGAGGGCAGCCAAATCCTGCTCGCGATCGATCGTCTGGACTATACAAAGGGTTTGCCCGAGCGCCTCCGCGCCTTCGAGCGATTGTTGCGCACGCATCCGGAACTGGAAGGTAAGGTGGTGTTGATCCAGGTGGCCGTGCCTTCGCGGGAGAACATTGAGAGTTATCAGGAACTCCGCGCCGAAGTACATGAGTTGGTATCTCATATCAACGGGAAACATGGGACCGCCGGATGGGTGCCGGTCAATTACATCCACCGCAGCTTGCCGCCGGATGAAGTGGCCGCGCTCTACAGGATCGCGGATGTGGCCTGGGTCGCGCCGCTTAGAGACGGGATGAACCTTGTCGCTAAGGAATATGTCGCTTGCAAAGAGGACGGCAACGGAGTTCTGATCTTGAGTACGTTTACCGGCGCGGCGGCGGAAATGGGCGAGGCTTTGTTGGTCAATCCCATGGACGAGGAAGACAGCGCGGAAGCAGTGTTCCGCGCGATCAATATGGATGCCGCGGAGAAGCGCGATCGCATGGGAGCGCTTCGGGAACGCGTGCTGCGCAATGATGTGTATGCGTGGGGCGATCAGTTTCTCTCACGACTGGATGAAGCGTCGGCCGCGCGTACTCTACCGGAGAGTACAGGCGCGATTCCTATGCCGGCGGCGGAGTTCGAACAAGCCTTTCGGACAGCGCCCGAACGTAAGTGTCGCCTGTTACTACTCGATTACGACGGCACTCTGGTGCCGATCGCCGATCGTCCGCCGGACGCTGTCCCGGGGGCCAATATCATCGAGCTACTGACCCGATTGGCGGCGGACCCGCGCAATCGCGTGTTCGTGATCAGCGGCCGTAAGTCGGAAGACCTGGAACGATGGCTTGGAAACGTGCCGCACTTAGGCCTGGCCCCGGAACATTCCGCGCGCTGGCGGTTTCCGGGGAGTCACGAATGGCACGGACATACGGCGCCACATGAGTGGAAACAGACGGTCCGTCCCATCCTGCAACATTATGTAGACCGGACGCCGGGTAGCTTTATCGAAGAGAAGGGGTTCGCGTTAGTCTGGCACTATCGCACGGCCGATCCGGAGTTCGGGGAGTGGCTCGCGACCGAGTTAGTCTCGATGCTCGAAGGCATGCTCGCCGACACGGAATTGCGGGCGTATCGCGGGAAGAAGATTGTGGAGGTGAAGCCGCCGTGGGCAAACAAGGGCGCGATCGTGCCGGAACTGCTCGCGGCGTATCCCGATACCGGGTTTCTGTGCGCCATGGGTGATGACCGCACCGACGAGGACTTATTCGCCGCGCTGCCGAAAGATGCCTGGTCCATATTCGTTGGCGACGGGGTTACTAAGGCGAAGTACCGTCTGGCGCGTCCGGCCGATGTAAGTCGCGTGTTGCAGCGGTTAGTTGACTAATTCGGGTATGTCTCGCCGGCGCGCACAATGCGGATGTAGTGGTCGGTGAAGGTTGAATGGCTACCCGGAAGCTCGACCTTCGGCATATGGCAACTTACGCACTTATCCTTAGCCACGGGGCATTGCTTCGCTACCGGCGTGGTTTTCACGGCAACCGTTGCCGTGTGGCAGGCGAGACATTTGCCGTCATAGGCGTTGTCGTCGCGCACTAAGTCGTGATGCGGATTATGGCAGCCGGTGCAGGCGATGCGCTTATCGTCGCCCAGAAAGCAGCGGCTATTCGCGAGGCGATAGGGCTGGAACCGGGCGTTCACAATGCCGAAGATCCGCATCTGGACTACCGAGCTCCAGGTGCGGTGGCATTGGCCGCAGAATTCGGAGGTGTCCTCGGCGGCCATCGCGCCTAGTTTTTTGGGCGGCGTTGAGGGCTTTCCATCGGCCAGCGCCTGCATATGCGCGTTCGCGCCGGCGTGGCAGACTTCGCACGCGAGACCCGGTTTCATGGTGTCGAGATGCAGTTGAGCGGCAGTCACTGCGTTCGTCGAGTGGCATCCGAAACAG
>NZ_CAJCHS010000061.1 GCF_903970205.1 Nevskia soli
GGAGTTCCTCGGCACCTTCACTCCCGATGGCTACAGTCCTCCTAAAGGAGCCGGTCTGAATGTGGCATGGATCCCCCAGGTGATGGGCAGCTACTTCGAAGCGCAGGGGATTGCGATTCTTCGCGGCCGCGCCTTCACTGAAACCGACCGCGAAAACACTCCTTTGGTGGCGATCGTTAATCGAACCCTCGCCGAGCACTACTGGCCTGGACAGGACCCCATCGGCAAGCGCCTGCACCGCGGTCCGAAGGAAGCCGATCTGCCTTGGCTCACGGTCGTTGGGGAGATTGGCGACGTCAAACAACTTGCGGCCGATCTACCGACGGAAGAGCAAATCTACGTGCCCTCCAGCCAGACCAAGGCCGATGCAGGCTCGTTTGCGCCGCCCCATTTTCTTTCCGGAAATGCGGGTTCCATCGTGATTCGCGGACAACTGCCTCCCCAGCAGATGGCCGGCTCCCTGAGTGCCGTTGTCCGCTCCATCGATCCGCAACTTCCGCTCACCCGCGTCGAGTCTATGGATAGCGTGATCGCGGAAGTCCAGGCGCCCCGCCGGTTCAACACGGCGCTCGTCTCCACGTTTGCCGCTGTAGCCGTGCTGCTGGCTTTGTTAGGCATCTACAGCGTGGTCGCTTTCTCGACGGCGGCGCGCACGCAGGAGATTGCGATTCGCATGGCGCTGGGGTCGCAGCGCTCCAGGGTTGTGCGGCTGATTCTGCTATCCGGCGCAAAGCTCGGAGTGATCGGTTGCGTCGTCGGAGCGATTGCCGCCGTATTTGCCACGAGGCTGCTGCGCTCGCTTCTCTTTCAGGTCGATTCGCTGGACCCGGTCATTCTGGTGCTTGCGACTCTGTCTATCCTTCTAATCGCACTCGCAGCTTCCGTGATTCCGGCGCGCCGCGCGGCTCGCATCGAACCGTTGCAGGCCCTGCGAACTGAGTAGCCGCGCTAACTACCCAGAAAGATCCGCGCCAGCTCCCCGAAGCCCTCGGCAACCAGCAGCCGGTCGCTCGTAACGATCTCTTCACGCTCCAGCGTCCACGTGCGCTCATGCGGAACGTAAACCGCGCGCAGACCTGCCGCGAGCGCCGGATTGATATCCGATTTCGGGCTGTTCCCGATCATCCACGTGCTCCCGGGATCGAATCGAAGCCGCGCGACGAGATCGTGATAGGCGTCGCGGTTCTTCTCTTTGACGATTTCGCAATGCGTGAACCAATGACCGATGCCGGAGCGCGCGATTTTTGAACTCTGCTCCTCATGCGCGCCTTTCGTGAACACGGTCAGCTCGTGCTGCGCGGCGAGCCGCGGCAGTGTTTCCGCTACTCCCGGCATGAGCTCGATCGGCATCTGCAGGATGCCGTGCGCGTACGACGCAATTTCCTCGAAGTGCGTCGGATGCGGATCGCGCTCCACCAGCGCTTCAAAGCACTGCCGCAGGTTGCGCACAAAGTTGTGCGCGCCGTATCCGTGAATCTTGTTGTTCTCAATTTCGATCGCGTCCAAAGCCGCACGTACCTCAGCGGGCGTCAACGTTGAATGCTGCAGCAGCTCGCAAAAGCGGTCGAACGCCTGCTCGAAGTAGATGTTGTTCTCCCAGAGCGTATCGTCCGCATCAATCAGCAGATGCTGTCGTTTCAATTCGCCACCTTTGGCGCCAGCCGGAACGGGATGTCGACCAGCGCATCCACTTCGATCGGTTTTCCCTGCCGCGTGGCCGGAGCAAAGACCCACTTACTTAGAGCCTCCGTCGCGCTCTGATCGAGCCGTTGATCGAGGCCTTTCACGGTTTGGACGCCGTACACGCGGCCGTCGCGCCCGATCACGAAGGCGAGGCGCACCGTGCCCTCGACGCGCTCTTCGATCGCGGTGGCAATGTATTTCGGATCCACCTCATGCATCGGTTGCGGCGCAGAGATGACCACCTGGAAGCTCTCGAGCTCCCGATCGGCGTACCACATGAGCCAGCTGCCGGAGTGGCTGGTGAGGTTGGGGCTCTGCAACGCGACGCTGAAGACCGTCCGCCCCAGAAAGCGCGGATCGGGCGCTCCCGAGACACGAACTCCGGCCGGACGCGCAGGCTCCGGCGGATCGTCGTCACCTCCGTCATGAGTCGTCGTTCGCGCCACTTCCCGGGCATTGCCGTCCGGACGGCGGGAGAGCCTGTCGGGCGCCATGGCCTTGGCGATCAAAGCCTGCGCCGCATCTTTGTCCCCGCCGCGGATGGTCAGGTCGGGGACCGTGATTCCGGAGCCGCCTCCGGCCGAGGTCGCGCCGTCCGGACGGAGCACCGGTCCGGCGGAAAGCTGTCCGCGATGCGAGCTATCCGGCAGCGGCACCTTCAAACTATCGATCGCGTTCAGCCCGATCACCGCAACGTTGGCGGTCGACGAAGTCCCCTTCAGATCGGGCACATCGGGGAGCGTGCCGATGGACGCCGTCACCACCCGTTTGGGTTGCGGGCGAAACGCCAAGGTTCGCGATCCCTGATCCAAGACCTTTGCCGCCAGGCTATTCGTGGCGGCGTTCGACGCGGGGTTCAGTTCCGGGGCATCGTTCACCTCAACGTGCGCAGTCAGCTTCGCCACTCGATCCGGCGGACGAACGAACGGTTTCGCCGGTGTGGGCAGCTTGGGGAGGTCCGGAACGTGAACGCGTGCCTCCATCGCCGGCGCGGGTTCCAGTTCGGCCACTTTCGTCGCCGTACGCCTGGCCTGGTGCTCCGGCGCGGCAAACTGCTTCGGCGGCGGCGCGGCGAGCGCGATCAGATTCGGCAGCGGCTTCAACAGCTGCGGTTTGATTTCCGGCGCCGGATGGATGATCACCTGCGCGGTCTTCGGAGCATTCACGGGAGCCGAAACAATCGATTGCTTACTTAGCGCCTCGGCCTTCAACGGTCTGTCCTCGGCGCGCGGCTTTGGCGGGGAAACATCCGGGAGTTTGTCTTTGAATGTGTACCAGACCAGGCGCGTCTCATGCGGCCGGATCATCTGATCGTACGCGCCGGGCGATTTGGCCGGCAGCCACGGCGTAAGCAGCCACGCCGCGACCAGCAGGTGAATGCCGAGCGACACCGAAAGATACAGGGATCGCGGCTTGACCGGCAGCGTCCGTGGAGCCGATTCGAACAGAAACAATCCGGCTAAACCCCCGCGATCTTGTGTGAGAATCCGTTCCGCGGAGCCAGTTGCCGCATCCGTGTCCGCTGCCGCACGCGAGGAATGTGGTGCTCCAGAAACCGGTTCAGCTGCTGCAGGCGCTCCGTCTCCGAACGGCTGCGCAACAACTGGTTCTGAAAATCCAGATCGGGAACCGCCTGCGCCAGTTGGAAACTAAGCTGCGCATCGTTCAGGACCGCGTCATCGTTCGCGCGCTTTTCACCCGCCGCTGCGAGTTCCTGGTAGCGCGCGATCGCCGTCTGTTTCAGCTCGGGCGCGGGCTCCGCCTCCAGATCGTCATCGAAGAACTCCACCGTGCCTCGCAGGAACGCGCGCTCCTGGTTGATGTCCAGAAGCTCAAAGCGGCGAAACCCCTGGGTCACGATGTCCAAACGCCCGTCCGGATAACGGGTGAGCACCTTGTCGACATAAACCGTGCATCCGGCATTCACGATTCCGTCCTCTTTGGCGAGCACGATGCCGAACTCTGAGTGGTCGCGGATCGCCTCATCCACCATCTCCTTGTAGCGATCCTCAAAGATGTGCAGAGGAAGCGAAGTGCGTGGGAAGACGACCAGCTGCAAGGGAAATAAAGGGAGCAGCTCCGCCATGTTCTAGTATTATCGCGTGCCGTGCTCGACGCTGAAAGACCTGATCGCCATCTCTTCGGTATCGGCGGAATCCAACCTGCCGGTGATCCGCTATGCCCGGCAGCGCCTCGAACAATCCGGATGGCATTGCGTCGAGCAGCCCTATGCGGACGAGCACGGAACGGCGAAAGCGAACCTGATCGCCACCCACGCGGAAGAGCGCGACCCGGCGCTCGCATTGGTTTGCCACACGGATACGGTCCCGTACGATTCGCCGTCTCTGGTGCAGCCCGTCGAGCGCGACGGAAACGTCTACGGACGCGGCGCCTGCGACGTGAAAGGATTTCTGGCGTGCGCGCTCGAGGCGATGGGAAGCGCGCGAAAAGGCTTGGCGCTCGTGCTGACAGCCGACGAAGAGATCGGCTGCATCGGCGCGCGGCGCTTCGTCGAATCGCAGATCCTTCGGCCGCGTTACGCGATCATCGGTGAGCCGACGTCGCTTACGCCGATTCGCGCCGGGAAAGGCTATTGCGTCGCGGAACTGCGCTGCGCCGGACGGGAAGCTCACAGCGCGTTCCCGGATCTCGGCGAATCCGCCATCGGCAAAGCCGCGCGGGTGGTGATCGCGTCCGAGCAGATACAGGAACGATTGAAGTCCGACCGGGACGACGGCTTCGACCCGCCGTACACGACCGTGAACATCGGTGTGATCCAGGGCGGCCGCGCGAAGAACATCATTCCCGGCGAATGCATGATGTTGTTCGAGTGGCGCCCGATCCCGCATCAGGCGGTCGATGCCGCGATTGAGCGGCTAAGCGGGTGCGAGGTGAACGTGTTGCGGAGGCAACCGGGATTTGCTACTGCGGCTTCGAGTCTTATTGTGACGACGCTGGCGGAACTATCGGGTCGCGCGCCGGCTACTGTTTCGTTTGGAACGGAGGCTCCGTGGATTGCGCAGCTGGGTACTGAATGCGTTGTGTTCGGTCCGGGGACGATGCACGTCGCGCACGGCAGCGAAGAACATGTGCCGATTGAAGAGCTCGAAAGCTGCGTCACGATGCTACGCGAGGTCATTTCCCAACGTGCTTCCCGCTGATACCGAACAATCTCAAGCCTAATACCAAGCTTCACACTGAGCCCGAGCGAAAGCGAGTGGATTGACGCCGCATCGGCATCGCACCACTCGCTTTCGCTCGGGCTCAGTGTGGGGTTTTGTGGATGTCGCG
>NZ_CAJCHS010000062.1 GCF_903970205.1 Nevskia soli
GCTATCAGGGGATGGCAGCCCGGAAGGCTTGGATCGCGGTTCCTTACCGCTATTACGTGAAGCTTGCAAACGATTGGTTGGAACGGCTTCGAACAAGGTCGAGCGGCCGGTAAGTTCTCGGGCGGGATCTAATAGGCGATAAATCGGCTTGTTACCGGATATCCCTATGTTAGGGGTGTCACAGCCAATGCCGCCGTTAGAGTTAGCCGATACAAGTCCGCCCGGAGTGAGTGGGGCGACAATTTGAATATCCGCAGACATGGGGGCGGTCGCCTTGGTACGAGCGCTGCTATCTTCGGGGCACGCTCAAGAAATAATTGCAAACACCGTTGCGGTGAACCGTGAGGGGAGTGCACGCAGCAACCCCGAACCGTGTAACCTATCGAAAATGCATAGTGCGGAGAGGGGGACTTGTCCACACCTGCACCATCTCCCGGAACTTGGCGACCTGAGGGTCCTAAACTTCGGAGTGGCTAGTCAGTACACTAAGGAGGGTTTCCGCATGGGGAGATGCGGCTCTGACCAAACCAGGATCGATGAGCTCCAGCAGATCGAACCCGTGCCTCGTCTTGTGGTACTCCCCTTTCTGTGTAGGCTTGGACGCGTGACTCAGCGCCTTAAACACTCGCTCCTTATCGATCAATTCAATGGTCTTTTGGCGTGGCAACGAATTCCGGAGAAAACCCTGTCCGTAGTAGGTTGAAAGGGCCCGTTGATCGGCCAAGAACCAAGCTTCCATCACTTGAACCATCAGATGGACTTGATCCTCGAGCGCCGGCGCCGGACGGAGCCATTTGTCACCCTCGCGCAGCTTCAGATGTTGCCATGCTGTTTCGGTCACGGTTGTTTCCGAATCCACCAAGAGAACGACGTAGTCTCTCGGGTGCTGGCGCAGAGCTGTGCAAAAGTCCTCGAATGCGTTTTGACGACTCCCGGATGCTATGACCTTAAACGATCCTTGGGGAATGACCTTTCCAAGAAACGCCCCGAAGGCTTTTCGACAGTTGCTCTTCGTGCTGCCCTCGAAACCGCCTTCAACATAGATGCGAATGCTCACCAACGATTCCCTCCGATTTCACCGGTGCGCCAAAGCTGGCCCAATCTGTATCGTTGGAGCCACTCAGACAGCTGGTCCGCGTCCAAACGCCTTAACGCCGATGAGCCAGAATGTTTATCGCAAACGATTATCGCCGACGGACGGCCTGACATCTCGTCGACCAAATCGGCGGAGTGAGTTGTTACAACCAGTTGCATTCTCTCGGACGCGCTCACGAGTAGTCTCGCCAGCGGCTGAATCATATCCGGATGGAGGCCCAGTTCAGGTTCCTCTATACAGACCAAGGGCGGTGGTGAGGGATGCAAAAGAATCGTGAGAAGTGAAAGCCAGCGAAGCGTTCCATCTGATAGGCGCGAGGCCGGAATTGAAATTCCGTTCTCCTCCTCGATCCGCAGGTCGACCAACCCGCTCTGGATCGGAGTGAGCACATCTTCGGCTCCGGCGTAAAACATCTTTAGATGGCGGAGCAATTCGGCTTTGCTAGAGGCATCGGCCCGCAGCCTGTTCAGCATCAGACCGAGATTGCTGACATCCTCTTCCAGAAAGTCATTCTTCTGACCGGCCCCATAGAGGTCTCGAATGTCGGAATTGGGTCCGAACTGCCAGTTCCGATAGAGACGGAAACTCGCAAAGTACCGCCCTAAGTAGGTTACTTCGGGGTATTGATCGGGATCTTGGCGCTGCGACAGGATCGACCGCTGCGTGTCGACTTCTTCTCGTTTCAGAGATCGGGGATGCCCCGCAACATCTAGAATGGGGTGCCCCCCATTCAGGTCAAAGTACAAGTACGGTTTATCGTGACCCTCGTCGGGCTTCTCATTCTCGATCCGCTCGTCGACAATCTTCAGCTGTGACCCGAGACGAGTGAACGAGAGCCGGTAAGAAATCGTCTTTTTGATTCCGCTAGGCGAGGCATCGCACTGTATGGAGGCTGTAGGGCTCTTTACGCTTGGCTTTCCCTTCCAAAGCCATTCGGTCACTCCTCCGCTGTCCCCGATTTCCGCCGCCAGGTCTCTTTGGGTACTGCGGAGCAACCCGAGGATTTCGATGAGGTTGGACTTTCCGGAGCCGTTCGGGCCGATTAGGATATTTAGGTCTCCAAGCTCAATTCTTGGGCAGTCGTTTCCGAAGGAGAGCAGGTTCCGAATCTGAAGACTCTTTAGCGTGTTTTTCTTCATCGCCTTGATTGGCATTGCACGGACCAATAATAAGCCACGCAATCTTCGGCTCGGCCATTGCGGCATCCGGCCGATCTACAGGGTAGGGGCATAGCAACGCGAATACGCCGAAGCGCCGCCGACTCGGCGCCGTCTTCTGCAGCGGTTTCACACCCGGCCTCAAAGGCGCGCTGCTCTTCGGCACCTGTTTGCGATCTAGCAGTGAACGCCTACCCGGGCTGCGCAACGGTGAACTTGCCGGTCCGGTGGGGTCCCGTTCGACGGCGCAGGCAGATCGGTGTTCCGATCAAAGGAGCGATGTTCCGGCGCTCGCGTGAACTTTATCTATCACCCTTGGGGCGCGAAATGAACCACCGCTACTGAATGCGAAAATGGTGGCGCGAATTCAGCGATTCGTTGTGCACCAAGGCCTCGAAAACCGCAAGCACCTGCTTGCGGAAGCTGTAGACCTTTTCAAGATCCGCGCGGAACTCCGACCCGAAGTCCTTCGCTTTCTGCCATTTGGTCAGCAGCTTTGGCGACACATCGATATCCTGCCGCAAGGCTTCGAGCGAATGCCCGCGCAAAAACAGCCCGTAGAAAAAGGCGGCTTCCCGCTGCGGCGCCTGGGGGTCTATATCGTCAATCGGCATCATTTGAGAACGACACTCGAAAAAGCAAAGTATAGCCGCCAACCGTTCGTTACGGCAAGGGCTAATTTAATTTCCCGAAAAGGATAAAATGAACCACAGTGCTAACCCGACTTTTAAACAGACGCTGGAACCCTGCCGCCGGCTTCGCTTTGTTTAGCTGTTTATTGCTCGCTGTTTGTGTGCTAGCACAAGCTGCGGCCGGCCCGGATTTTTCTGGAACGTGGAAGATGGACGCGAAACAGAGCGATTTCGCACAGCTCCCTGGCCCCTCGGCGATTACGGACCGCGTGACCCAGCAGCCCGCCGAAATCGTGATCAACCGCGATCGTGACGGCGAGCCGGTGGTGATTCATGTCCCTCTGGATGGCTCGGAGCGCGAAAACACGATGCGTGGAATGGTCAGCAAGACGCGCGGACACCTCGCCGGCGACACGCTGATCATCAATTACGACAATGCTCGGGCCCACTCCGAAGAACGATGGACCAAAAGCCCCGACGGACGCATCTTAACGGTAAAGCGGCACTTGAGTTCGCCGCGGGGCGACACGGATCAGACCATCGTAATGGTTCGCCAGTAATACGCGCAAAGTAAGAATGCCTCGCCTCCTGTCATCCCCGTCCCGTGTGAAAGCTGCCGGTGTTGGAATCAAACTCATCGATGAGTACATCGGCCACGTAAATTCGTCAACTTCCGAAGTATCGATCGCCCACATGCGCAGCCCACAGGGTTGGAACGAGCCGGGTCAAACCCCGGACTTCGATGAATACACAGTGGTCTTGAATGGGTTACTTCGTGTGCAACATGCCGGCGGCGAACTGGATGTACGTGCCGGACAGGCGGTGATCGCATCGCGTGGCGAATGGATTCGCTATAGCACGCCGGAACCTGAGGGTGCGGAATATATCGCGGTCTGTGTTCCCGCCTTCACGTTGAATAGGGCTCACCGGGATCCGGATACTCCGGACGGTGTGGTTTAATTGTCTTTCCTTCCTATGCCGGGATTTGGGATTCGCCGCCGCCGCGACTTCAGAGCGCTCATTCGCCGGGTGCGCGAATGGACCATGATCGCGAAGGGCGTCGCCCACACTTCGCACCCCGTGCTCGCTCATATCATTCCGACCCGGCGTTGCAATCTTGCCTGCGAATACTGCAACGAGTACGACAGCTTTTCGCCCCCCGTACCCACCCAGACGCTGCTGAACCGCATTGATCACCTGGCCGCTCTGGGCACATCGATCATCTCGTTCAGCGGCGGCGAGCCCCTGCTGCATCCCGATCTCGATGTGCTGATCCGCCGCATCCGTTCGCATGGCCGCATCGCCGGGATGATCACGAACGGCTTTGCTCTGAACGTGGAGCGCATCCAACGCCTGAATGCCGCCGGCCTCGATCATATGCAGATCAGCATCGACAATGTCATGCCCGATAAAGTGTCGATGAAAAGTTTGAAGACGCTCGATCCGCGGCTGGTGATGCTGAGCGATCACGCGCTTTTCCATGTCAATATCAATTCCGTGGTCGGCGGAGGAATTCGCAATCCGGCCGACGCGCTGACCGTATCTAATCGCGCGGTCGAACTTGGTTTTTCTTCCACGGTCGGCATTATTCATGACCACGAAGGCCAGCTGCAGCCGCTCTCCGATGAGGAGCAGGGCATTTATATTCAGCTAAAGAACAAAGGCAAGAAGAATTACGCGCGGCTGAATTTCTTTCAGGACAACGTCGCGCGCGGCGTTGAGAATCATTGGAAATGCCGGGCAGGCGCACGCTATTTGTATGTCTGTGAAGACGGCCTGGTTCACTACTGTTCGCAACAGCGCGGCTTTCCGGCCATCCCGCTGGAAAAGTACACGGTCGAAGATATCCGCCGCGAGTTTCTGACGGTGAAGGGCTGCGCTCCGAAATGTACCATCGCTTGCGTCCATTACACCTCGTATATGGATTTTTGGCGCGCGCCGCAAACCATTTCCGCGCCGCCGCAAACGAGCGAAGCAAACCAACTCGTTCAAATCGGCGGGGTCCGTAAGTAGCTGTTACCCTACTGGGTATGCAGCTTCGCGCCATTATCACTTCCAGCGTTGTAGTCTTTAGTCTCTCCGCGGCCTCCCTGTTCGCGGATGAGGCGAGCCGGAAGGCCAAGGTCCAGGAACTCTTCCGGGTCGCTGAGATTCAGGAGACCATGCAGCAGCAGATGGCGCAAAGCATGGATCGGATCAAGAACATGACCCTGCAGCAGCTTCAATCTTCGGGTACTCAGATGACGCCGGAGCAGTCGCAGAAGATGGAGCAGATGCAGACCCACCTGATGACGCTTATTCAGGACACGTTTTCCTGGGACAAGATTCAGGCGGACATGGTGAAGATCTACGCCGACACTTACAGCGATGAAGAACTTGATGGCCTGATCGCCTTCTACAAATCGCCGGCCGGGCAAGCCTATGTGAAGAAGACGCCGGTGCTTATGACCAAAACGATGGACGTCCTGCAACAGCGTATGGTGGCGCTGCAGCCGCAGATGCAGGAGCTAATGAAGCAGGCTACGCCGACAAAAGCGGCGCCCGCAGAGCAGCAGTAATCGCTGCTTCGAGTTGATCCAGCGCTCCCCCGAAGAAATGGTCCGACGCCTCTATCCATTGGAGGCGTTTCGGTTCCGCGAACCAGGCAAACCATTGCTCCATCTGCTCTACGGGCGCGTACTCGTCATGCGTGCTGGTGATGAACGTCTTGGGCAGCGTACACGTTTCCAGGAAACGGAACTCGTTGAAAGTCGTCGGGAAGCCAACCGCGAGTAACCGCGTGGCTTGTTCCAGTTCGCAGCCTAGCCTCAGAATCACGCGCGATCCGAACGAGAATCCCGCGAGCATGTAGGGTAACTCGGGGTAGCGCGATCGCAGCCACGCGAGCGCCGTGCGGGCGTCTTCTATCTCGCCGACGCCGTGCGCATGTTCTCCCTCGCTTCTTCCCACTCCGCGGAAGTTGAATCGGAGAACGACCCGGCCGGATTCGCGGGCCGCGCGCGCGATGCGATGCACCACTTTGTTCTGCATCGTTCCGCCGCCGAGGGGGTGCGGATGGCAGACCAGACATGCCTCCATCGGCGCGCCGCCGTCCGGTTCTTCGAGCAGCGCCTCGATGCGCCCCGCGGGTCCCTCGATGAAGTGCGATTCGATTCTGCGCGCCATCCGCTAGCTTGACCGGTAATTAGTAAACTGCAACTCCACGCCGAAGTCGGCCCCGCGCAGAAGCGCAATTGCCTGTTGCAGCGTGTCTCGATCTTTGGAGCTCACGCGCACCAGGTCGCCCTGAATGGTCGCCTGTACTTTCAGCTTGGAATCTTTTAGCTTCTTAACTATTTCCTTCGCCTTCTCGGTCGC
Source organism: Nevskia soli (assembly GCF_903970205.1). GTDB lineage: Bacteria > Acidobacteriota > Terriglobia > Bryobacterales > Bryobacteraceae > Bog-113. The sequence continues at coordinate 6,243 of NZ_CAJCHS010000062.1, forward strand.
AATTCCCTGCTGCAGCGTGACCTCCTGCTTCACCGTCGATCCCGCCGCCGGAATCACCGTGCCATAGCTCAGATTCTTCAGCGGTACTTTGCGCTTCACCAGCTTCTGTTCCAGCAACTCGGTAATGGCTTTGAGCTTGTAGTCGTCCGCGCTGGCCAGTTCGATCTTCTTATCCTTCTCTTTTAGTTCGATGGACGACTTCGAATCTTTTAGGTCGTACCGGGTCGTGATCTCTTTCAGCGCTTGCTGGATGGCGTTGGACACTTCCGGCATATCGACCTCGGAAACAACGTCGAAACTGTTATCGGGCATCTCTTGATTATCTACTTGGCCGCTTTCCGCCACACCTTCGTATCCGTTCGGTTGGAATAAACCACCCGGAAGCATCACAATTAAAAAGGATTTACATTAAGACCTTTATTGCAACTCTCAGCCATTTGCAGCGGTCTTTCCACACAGAAGCGAAGCTTTTGAGGTAGAATTCTCAGAGCAACGCGGAGTTACTAAGGAGGAAAGAGAAAAGTGAAACGTACACTGCTTTTGGCTGTTGCGTCGCTAGGTTTGCTAGCCACGCCTGCGGTGAAGGCCGCTGTTTATGTTCGAGTCGCACCGCCGGCTCCGATTGTCGAAGTTCGCCCGGCCATTCCTGGCCCGGGTTATGTTTGGACGCCGGGTTATTACCGCTGGAATGGAGGCGCTCACGTTTGGGTTGCCGGAGCATGGGCTCTTCCGCCTCGGCCCGGCGCCCGTTGGGTTCCTCATCGCTGGGTGCGGAGCGGCGGCGGCTATTACTTCCACGAAGGCCGCTGGCGCTAACAATCCGGGTAGTAACCGCTCCGTCGCCGTCGCGGCTCTGTAACTTCCTGAGTTTATAGAGCCGCGCGCGTAAGCAAGCGGTGCGGTCTGGATTCCAACGGCAGGTTATATCTTGCGGACACGCTTTATAACCGGATCGCGGCGATTCCGAACGCGGCCACTCACCTGACGAGCGCCGCCATGGGAACCACGGTGTTGAAAGACCAGGGATTCAACTTCCCTTTGGGCCTCGCCATCCAGCCGAAAGCTACTTCGTTGATGACGCGTCGAACACGTTAAACATTCTTCGGTAGGCTTAGTGTTCGTCCTTCCCCGCCAAACGGTAAGTCAGGTAGAACCACGGGTACGTGTAGTCTTTGCCGGGAGTAAGCGTGTCCAGAAAACGGCCGGGATACAAGTTCGCGTACCCGAAGCCGGTTTCCAGCGCGGAGTTGAAGGTATAGACCGCGACAAAGTCCAGTTCCTGCCCCACATGCTTACCTGCGGTCCCGCTCAGAGATTGCACTACCGGAGCGCCGCTTGCCGTGTAAAGCGCGTCCTTTTCGCTGGCCAGCCAAAAGCTCTCATAGGTCTGTTTGAGCTTCCACTTACGACCGAGCGATTCTTCCACGCCCGTCCTTACCTGTTCGATATTTCTCCATCCAACCTGATCGGCGAAGTCGAGCTTATCGTGGGCCGAGGGGTAGAGCTGGTCAAACGTTCCCCAGTTCGTGCTGGATGGGTTCTTGGTGCCGCTTGCATAGTTCGATTCGAGGAATGGCCGCGGCTTACCCTTCGCTTCAAACTTGCGGCCGACGAGCCAATGTCCGGCCCAGCTGGAAATAGAGTCCGGGCCCAAAGATCCTACCTGCTTGGCCATTTCCACGTCAAAGTCGAATTGACCCGGTAATTTCCCCGCCCAGCGGGCTCCCGCCGTTACTTCGTTTAGAGCTCCGCGTCCGGCATTCTCCACCAGCTTCACGTTGCCCGGAGTTACGTGCCAGAAGACGAACGGTTCAATGTGCGACTTAGGGACCAGCCGGTCGAAAGCGCTGTAGATTCCATATAAGTTATCGCCCTCCAGGTGATGATCGATAACGCCATCTCTGGCAATTACCACGGAGGAGGCGAAGGTGCTTACGTTGAAACCGGGATGGTGTAAGTCCAGGCGAACCACATCGAACGCGCGTCCCTGGTTGAGCCAGTCCGAGGGACCGATCAGCCGCTCTTCTCCGTAACTCTGCATGCGTCGCCCGGCGCTCACATCGAACCACCCATCCGTGGGATCGCCGAACTGCGCATAGGCTTGCCGGATATCCCACCGGTTCTGGTAAGGAGGCGCCGTTGCGACAAGGCCGTCATTAAAATAGTCCCGCGCGTCTTGCGTTTCTCCGACCAATCGCAGCCACTTTGCCGGGTGGATGATCATCATGATGCGGAGCTGCGTCAGGTTGTAGGCGTCCGCTTTCGGTCCGTACTTCAAGCCGCCGGCACGCTCGAAGCGATCGCGAAAGAAAGCGTTGAATTGCAGCCAGGAGGGTAGATCGTTGTTCAGATCGCGAATCGGAACTTCCCAATCCGGCGCCGGTTCGGCGGAATCGACCGCGGCGGCGCTTTGAGTCTCTGCGTCGGACAGCGTCGGCGGTCGTTGAGAGGGTCCTTGCGCTATCAGTCCTGACGTTAGTAGAAAGGTAAGTGGTGTCAGGCGTTTGTAAGTTGTCACCTGTATCATTAGCTCGAATCCTCTGAAGCGGTGCCTCGTTGCTACAAAGGTAAACCAGCCCCAAGCGCGATATAACCCGGTATGTATGAAGAAGCCGCTTCAGGTGGGCGCCAATGTGCTCTTACAGGCATTGCGAGGTATCCAATGAAGCTCATACCCGAAGTCGAGTTCCTTCGTAGTCGCTTTCAGGAAAGTGCGATGGAACACATCCGCCTGGAGATCGAGATTGCGCTAACGTTTGTCGGACTGGGCCGCGTTGAATACGGTATGGGGTCGATTGAGGCGGGGAGTACGAGCTTCTACCACGCGCGACAGGCGCTCACCGGCGCGCGCAGAGGGCTGTCCCATCTGGCCGACGAGAGCCACCGCGCAATGTTCGAATCGAAGATCGTCGAAGTGGAAGCCGCGCTCACGTATGAACTCATTCGAAGCGAGCGGTGCGCGCCATTGCCGCCGGACGTTTCGGATAAGCACCTCGCGTCATTTTAAAGATTCAACTTACAAGCGCAAGTTAGTTAAGGGCTAATCCGATTCTCTGCCCGATGCGCGGAACCTCGGGGTCGGCGCGAAGCCGGATCTGATGATCCGGCGCGCCTGCGATACTCGTACCTGCTTCTTGTTGAAGCCGCTAGCTTGATGCAAGTAGGAAAATTGGACAGCGCTTTTGCGGCCGCCGAAGGCCGTCTCACAGCACACGCAGCGGGCCGCCCGGCATGACGAAACATCTCTATGTCACGCGGCTCCTGATTCCGCGATCCGCGGAGGAGGCGTTTCGGTGGCACGAACAGCCGGGGGCGCTGGAAAAGTTGATTCCGCCGGGCGAACCCGTCCGCGTAGTGGAGCACCGGCCGGGATTGCAATCGCCGATCGGAGACGGGGCTTGCGTCGTGCTCGAAATCGGGCATCGACCGCTGGTGATCCGCTGGGTTGCGATCCACGAGGGCTACATTGCGGGACGGCAGTTCATCGATGTGCAGAAGACCGGACCGTTCGCGTTCTGGCGGCACCTGCATAGCTTTATCCCAGAAGGCAGGGACGCGTGCACCATGGAAGACCACGTGGAGTATGCCTTACCGATGGGAGTGCTGGGTGACGCGGTGGCGCACGCCCGCGTGCGCGCGCAGATCGTTAAGATGTTTGCGTGGCGGCATCGCGTGACATTCGACGAATTGGCGCATGGGAACGGAGATCGTTGAGGCGGTTCGGTCTGGTAGCGTTTCTCGTTGTTGTTCCCTGGGTTGCCGGTGCGGAGGAATCCATTCGCGGATTTTCTCCGGCTGCGCTGGAAGATGAGCATAAGTGGGAAGAGCAGGCGCGCCTGATGGCCGACCCATCCGCCATCAGCGGCTATATGCGGCACCTGAGCGCGAAACCGCATTTAGCCGGTACGCCGAATTCGCATGAGGTCGCGGAATACGCGCTGGGACTCATGAAGCAGTGGGGGCTCGACGCGCATATCGAGGAGTTCGACGCGCTGTTGCCCACGCCGACGACGCGGCTGCTCGAAATGACTGCGCCGAAGAAATTCCGCGCGAAGCTGGAGGAACCTCCCGTGCCCGGCGATCCGACTTCCTACGACAAAGACGAGGTTCCGACTTATAACGCTTACTCGGGGTCGGGCGACGTCACGGCTCCGCTCGTCTACGCGAACTACGGGATGCCCGGCGATTACGAGTATCTGGCCAAGCATTCGATCGACGTGAAGGGCAAGATCGTGATCACGCGGTACGGCGGCGGCTGGCGCGGATTGAAGCCGCGGCTTGCGGCGGAACATGGGGCCCTCGGCTGCCTGATCTATTCCGACCCGCGCGATGACGGCTACTGGAGGGGCGACGTCTATCCGAAGGGCGCCTGGCGCAATGCCGATGGGGTGCAGCGCGGCAGCGTGGTCGATATGACACTCTATCCCGGCGATCCGATGACTCCGGGCTGGGCGTCGGAGCCGGGCGCGAAGCGTCTCGCTTTGAGCGAAGTGCGCACGCTGATGAAGATCCCGGTGCTGCCGATTTCCTATGGCGACGCGCTGCCGCTGATGCGCGAGCTCGAAGGCCAGGTGCCGCCGGAGGAATGGCGTGGCGCTCTGGGCATCACGTACCACGTGGGCAACGGGTCCGTGAAGGTGCGGTTGAAGGTTGAGATGGACAATGGGATCCATCCGCTTTACGATGTCATCGCGCGCATCCCCGGCAGTCAGTTTGGGGATGAGTGGGTGCTGGCGGGGAACCATCACGATGCGTGGGTGCATGGCGCGATGGACCCGTTGAGCGGCGCATCGACGCTGCTGGAAACCGCCCGCACGCTAGGCCAGTTGCAGCGCAAGGGCTGGCATCCGAAGCGCACCATCATGATCGCGCTGTGGGATGGGGAAGAGTTCGGGCTGATCGGGTCCACCGAGTATGCCGAGAAGCACGCGGATGAGTTGAGCCGCAAGTTGATCGCCTACATCAATTCAGATTCGACCGGTAAAGGCCGGCTCGGCGCCGGCGGTTCGCATACGCTGGAAGAGTTTGTCGCGGGCATTGTGAAGGACGTGAAAGATCCGGTCACGGGGAAGCCTCCTGACTGGCGTATGGAGGCACTGGGATCGGGCTCGGATTATACAAGCTTTCTGCAGCACCTCGGGATCGCGTCGCTGAATCTCGGGTTCGGCGACGACGAGGGAAGCGGCGGGATCTATCACTCCGCGTATGACTCTTACTACTGGTACACGCATTTCAGCGATACCAATTTCGTCTATTGCAAGACGCTGTCAACGATTACGGTGCTGGCGCTCATGCGGATCGCGGGTGCGGCGCTGATTCCGCTGCAATTTACGCAGCTGACCGGCGCGCTGGAGCACTATGCCGACGAGATCGCGAAACTGCAAGCCGGCGGCGTGAGCCTCACCGGGTTGCGAACCGCGATCGGACATCTGCAACGATCGGCGCGCGAGTACGAAACCTCTTACGCGCATGCGCTGCCCCGGCTGGACCGCAGATCGGAGCGCGAACAGGCCGCCCTGGCGCAGGCGAATGAGCGGCTGTTGCAGTTCGAGCGGCATATGCTGCTGGAGGCCGGACTGCCGCGAAGGCCGTGGTTCAAGCACGCCATCTATGCGCCTGGCAGCCTGACGGGTTACGGGGTCAAAACGCTGCCTGGTATCCGCGAAGCGGTGGAAGCCGGACGCCCGGAAGAGGCGGCAGAGCAAGCACGGCTGGCTGAGCAAGTTCTACAAACGCTGAACGTACAAATTCAGGCGGCGATTCGGAGCCTGAACGCGCTATGAGAATCAGCGGCGTTGCCTGAAACGAGGTTCTAAGACACGCTTACCGGCCGCTCAATCCCCATTCTGAGCCGCGAAAGCAAATGGAGCTGGTGCTCCGGAAAATGAACTTTGGAATGCTCTTAGCCGCGCGCGAGCGGAATTCCCCCTAAGCGCACGGCTCCGTCGCCGTCGCGGATCAGATTGCGGTATTTGCATTGGACGTTCTGTTGGACGCGCTATGACTTCGATTCTCGGTAGTAGTCCTGAGAACGCCTTGCGATACAACGGCACTACCGAATCAGTCGAGATCATGTTAATTCCCTCATTTTGGCGGGGACGCGCGGCCAAAGATCGCGCCGGGGACCGGATTGCGCAGTTTCGCGCCTTGATGCAGTCTGCCCGGAAGGTTCCGTTCTATTGCAAGCAAATGGACGCAAAGGGCATGCGCACGGTCGATTTCGATCTCGAAGAGATTCCCAAAACGCTGGAGATGTTCGAACCGCTGAGCTGGGATAAGTACCGGTCCTTGTTCACCGGCCGGATTCCCGGATGGCGGCAGCGCCCGGAACAGCGGCAGACGCGGAGTGCGCTCATGGTTCCCTATGCGGAAGCGCGCGCCGGACTGGGGAGCTGCCGGATCGAACCGGCGAGCTACGCGGATCTATATTCGGCTACAGCGATGGCGCGCGCAACCGCCGATTTGTACCGGTTCGCGAAGTCGGTCGCCGACCCGCCTGACGCATCGAATCTGGATCCCGATTCGGATTGCGCGATGGTCGTGTTCAGCGGAATGGATGCGGGAGCGTTCACGGCTGAGCAGCGGGATGAACTTTGGGACCGATATCAGGTTCCGGTGTTCGAACACTTCGTGGGGACGGATGGACGCGTGATTGCGTCGGAGTGCGAAGTTCATAACGGCCTTCATATTCGTTTGGATGGGGCGATTCTGGAGGCGGCTGGGAACGAGATCCTGCTGACGTCGTTGAGCGATCTGGAAGCGCCGGCGATACGGGTTCGAACCGGTCTGAAAGGACCGATCGAATACGACGTTTGCAATTGCGGTCGTGTCGAACCGCGGATCTTTACCGCGCGAGCGGTCGAGGAGACGCCGGAGCTTCGCGTCGCCGCATGTGCCTGACCCCCACCTAACCTCCACCTAACCCACGCCTGAAGCATTACGATACTCTGAGCGTTTGGCTCGCACATGGACGGTCGCGGAACTCGCAAAATTACTTGGCTGCACCCTGCATGGTTCCGGTGAAGCATCGATAACCGGCGTTGCCGGGATGGATCAGGCCGGGCCTGATCAACTCACGTTTCTGGCAAACCCGAAATACACGCACAAGGTGAAAGACACGCGCGCGGGCGCGATCCTTGCGTCAACCGCAATTGAGGGAATTGGCGCGGCATGCCTAATTTCCGCGAATCCCTATCATGATTTCGCGCGCGCACTGGCGTTGTTCTATCAGCCGCCTCGACCGGCGCCGGGAATACACCCGACGGCGGTGATAGCGGAATCCGCGCGGGTCGGGGAAGGGAGCGCAATCGGCGCATTTTGCGTCGTCGGCGAGAACGTATCCGTGGGCCGCAACGCGACGCTGCATCCGCACGTGGTGATCTACGAAGGCGCGGAGATCGGCGACGACTTCCTGGCGCACTCCCACGTGACGGTGCGCGAGTTTTGCCGGATTGGCGATCGCGTCATTTTGCAGAACGGCGTGGTGGTGGGCGGCGACGGGTTCGGATTCGCGAAACAAGCGGACGGACGGCACTTCAAGATTGTGCAGTCGGGCGTGACCGTCATCGAAGACGACGTTGAGTTGCAGACGCTGACGTCCGTCGACCGGGCAACGATGGGCGAAACGCGTGTCAAGCGCGGCGCGAAGGTCGACAGTTTGGTGCAGGTCGGGCACGCTTCGGTGGTGGGCGAGGACAACATCATCTGCGCCCAGACAGGACTTGCGGGGAGCACGATTCTGGAAAAGAACGTCTTACTGGCCGGGCAGGTGGGCGTTTCCGGACACCTGACGATTCATGAAGGCGCCGTTATCTATGCGCAGAGCGGGATTGGCGGCGATGTCGCGGCGGGGTCAGTCGTGAGCGGTTCTCCCGCTTTCGACCGCGGCTTGTGGCTGCGCGCGATTACGGCGTTTCCGAAGCTGCCGGAGCTTCTCCGCGCGGTACGCGAATTGAAGAGACGATTGGACGGGCTGGAATCGAAATGATGGAACAGAATGACGGGCGTCGGCGACCGCCGCTTGCCTATAAGAACGACGAGTTTTATAAGAGTGCCGATTCGAGGCCATTGCGTATCCTTTCCGAGTATCTGGAACCGCTTTCGCATTTTCGGGCGCAGCGGATACAAGACACGATCGTATTTTTCGGCTCCGCTCGTTTGAGGGAGGACGGTCCTTTGGGTCGCTACTACCGGGACGCCCGCGAGCTGGCGCGCCTGGTTACCGGCTGGTCGAAACAGTTTGCCGGCGATACGTGGCGGTTCGTCGTGACATCCGGAGGCGGTCCCGGAATTATGGAAGCGGCGAATCGCGGCGCTTCCGAGGCGGGGGGCAAAACGGTCGGCTTGAATATTGGGCTGCCGTTCGAGCAATTCCCGAATCCGTACATTACGGAAGACCTGAACTTCGAATTCCATTACTTCTTCATGCGTAAGTTCTGGTTCGCGTATCTGGCAAAAGCGCTGGTAGTGTTTCCGGGCGGATTTGGAACACTGGACGAGATGTTTGAGTTACTTACGCTGGTGCAAACTCATAAGTTAGCCAAAGGAATCCCGATCTTTCTTTACGGGTCGGATTACTGGAACGAGATTATTAACTTCGAAGCGCTGGCGCGGTACGGAATGATCTCACGGAATGACTTACAGCTATTTCAGTTCGCGGATACTCCCGAGGCGGCGCTCGAACTGCTGAAGGCGGCTCTGGAACCGCAGATCGGGGCGCCATCCGAGGAAACTCCGGTAATTGCCAAGTCGGTGAATCCGGAGTAAGTCAGTCCATCTTAGGCGCCGGATCTCCTTGTCTTCGGTTTTGTTTTCTCAACGATGTCCGCGGCGTGGAGGTAGTCATCGTAGTGCTGCACGGCTTTGGCAAGTTCCTCGCAACGGGCCAGAACTCTCCTGTACCACTCGACGGCGGGGCTGGACTCTTCGTCAAACACACGGTGCGGCGCCTTACGGGCGCGTTCTTCCTGTAAGGCGTCGAGTTCCTTGACTAGCCGCTCACTATTTCGGATTAAATGCCTTTCGTAGCGCGCTACGGCATCGATGGTCTCTACCCCATCACAAAAGGCATCGACCTGCCGGGCGATTCCAGGGCGTCGCACTCTGGCGTGATCGCTTAACGGGATTTCCTCTTCATCCGGACCGGGCGGCTGCAAATAAAACAAATGGTTCTCAACGGAAACAATCCGCTGCAGGCGCCAGCGCGATTCGAAGATCAGTTGCGCGCAGCTGATTTCAAGCGCTCCGACCGGTTGCAGTTCGCGCATATAGTCGAGACCCAT
>NZ_CAJCHS010000063.1 GCF_903970205.1 Nevskia soli
CTTGAAGATAATCGAGAGCGCGGAATACAGCTATGTGAAAGTCGATATGCAGTGCCGGGGATTAGTCGTTATTTCGGATAGCTGGTACCCCGGATGGCGCGCGACAGTCGATGGACATGAAGCCGAGTTATGGCGCGTCGATACCGTTATTCGAGGTGTAGTTGTGCCGAAGGGATCGCATGAGGTTCGGGTGGTGTATCGGCCGGCTTCCGTTTATGCCGGGTTTGCTTGCCTGTTGATCGGGTTGGCCGGCGCCGGTTTCTTGCAAAGGCGGCGGGAAGCCGACAGCGCGGACTTACTCGCGTAGGGGGCCAGGTCTAAAGTCCAAAAAGACCGCTTGCTCACGCGCGCGGCTCAGTAAATTCATTGGTTACTGAGCCGCGACCGTGAGGGAGTCGGTTCTGACACTGTACAATCGACTCTTGCCTGGTCTACTAACACCCGTCAGGGCCGGCCTACCGGTGCGCGTGCGGCGCATCGCGTCTAACGTCCGCGCGCCGCTGGTCATTCTGGCCGGGTTAGTAGCCGTCTATTGGAAGCTGCTGCTAACCAAGCAGTACACGTTCCTCGAAGACCCCGATGGCGCGCGCCAGGTCTTGCCTTGGCTGGACGTGCAAGTCCACGCGCTCCGCCACTTCTCGTGGATGCTTTGGGACCGCTATGAATGCGCGGGTCAATCTCTGATCGGGCAAGTACAGCCCGGTGTTTTGAGTCCCTTTACCTTCTTACTGGCATTGTTCCCCGTAAGTTCGACCGGCCACATACAAGTTTACTGGGTACACGTGTGGTTTGTACTGATCCACTTCACGGCCGCCTTATTCGCTTACGCGTTGTTTCGCGATCTAAGTTGCCCGATGCCGGCCTCGGTACTGGGCGCGATCTTCTACGGGACCGCCGGTTACATCGGAAACACCGGCTGGCCGCAGATGCTGGCGGCGGCGATCTGGGCGCCCTTGGTATTCCTGTTTCTGCTGCGCACGCTACGAGGGCGAACACCAATCCGCAATGCGGCTTTTACCGGAGCGTCGCTGGGCGCTTCCTGGCTGAGCGGCCATCACGGACCTTCGATCTGCCTCACCCTCGCCGTCTTCGGGACAGCTCTCACATACCTTTTCATGCGGCCGGGCTTCCGCATGGAAACTCTTCGGCGCATCGGCGTCATGGTCGCGGCTCTGGCGTTAGTCAGCGCCGCTCAAGTGCTTCCCGCCATTGAATACGGCAAACGGTCTTTGCGGTGGACTTTAGGTGAGCACGCTTGGGGAGACCGCATCCCGATCCCTGAACACGAAGCCCTGGGGATGAAGCCTGTCGACTTACTCCATCTTTTCTTTCCCGGCGGCAATGGAATCTACGCCGATCCGTTTGTGGGCGTCGTCGCTTTGAGTCTGATTGCCATAGCCGTCTGGTGCGCGTTTCAAAGGCGCGAAGTGCGCTTGTTCGTCGTGCTCGGCGTGTGCGCGCTACTCTACTCCATGCCGAAGAACGACGTGCTTTATGGCTTCTTCTACGCATTAGTTCCCATGGTGGAAAAAGCGCGCGAGCCGGTGATGGCTTTCTCTATCTTCCACTTATGCGCGGCAGTCCTGACTGCGATCGGCGCGTCGGTGGTATTAACGGGTGTCGATGCACCTCGCGGCCGCGGTGTAATTCGCGTCCTGCTATGGTTTGGCGGAATTACCTTGGGCCTGTTCTATCTCGATATGTATCTTCGGCCCACGGTAACAAGCTACGTAGTCGATGCCGACCCGCGCGTTGGCGTCATCGCCCTCTTAGGAGTACTCGCTGCCGCCGTTTACCGGGCCAGTTACCTGGGATATCTGCGCAGAACCGCAGCCGTTGGGCTACTGGCCGTATTGATCGTGATTGAACAAGGCAATGAAGCGCCTTGGAACTGGGTACACAAGAACGACACGCAGCGCGCAACCTATCTGAAACCGCTCTTCGAAACGCAGGACGTCGCCGATTTCTTACGGAAACAGCCAAAGCCCTTGCGCGTTGAGTGGAACGACAAAGACATCGAGTTCGGGTTCGGTGACTGGAATCGGATTGACGCAGTTTACGCCACGGGTGCCAGCGTTCCTACCAGCCTGCACCGCCTCGGACCGTGGAACGATCGCGTGGCCCAGCTTTACGGGGTGCGATACACGATCAGCAAAGCGGCGACGCGGTCGGCCCAGCAGGAGATTTTCTCCGACCCCGCCGGCTATAAGGTGTTTGCGAATCCCGATGCGCTTCCACGCGCGTGGACCGTACATCAAGTCGTCAATGCGCCCAACGATCAGGCTGCATTCGATAGGGTGAACAGCGGCAGTCTCGATCTGCGATCAGCCGTCGTCATGCGAGGGACTTCGCCGCGTGTGGCCGCATGCGACGGCGATCAAATACAGTCCATCGACGAACAGGAAGCGGCGGTTCGCGTGCGCGTCCAAATGGCTTGTCAGGGGTTGCTGGTGGTCAGCGACAACTGGTATCCGGGTTGGCGCGCGACGGTGGATGGCCGCAGTACGGCCATCTTACTGGCCGATCAAGCCATTAGAGCGGTTGCCGTTGGTTCCGGCACGCACGAGGTAGTAATGACTTACCGGCCGGGGACGATCTACGCTGGGCTGCTGTTACTTACTCTGGGCCTTGGACTTACCCTTTGGCTCGGTAGGCGGTCCGAACGCGACGGAGCCGATGTGCTGGATGCCGCTACCATCCGCTCGATCTAAGCGCGTCCAGGTGCTGTTGCCGCTGGTTCTGGCGTGCGCCGTCTTTCTTACTCTCGCGATCTTACTCATCCCGTTACCTGGAATCCAAAACGACGAGGTGATTTTCGCTAACCCGCTCTATCAACCGTCGGTACCTTTCCTGTCGATCGGCTCACACCGGCACTACGTGCAGGTGATGATCATCAGCTATCTTGGCGCTCTAAAAACGCTGCTTTATTTGCCCCTGCTTCGGCTCTTTCACCCCTCGGTGTGGGTCTTGCGCCTTCCACCCGTTTTCCTGTGTATCGGGGCCATCGCTCTTACATGGCTATATACGCGCCGCGTCGCTGGTCTGGCTGCCGCCGCGATCGCGGCCGTGCTGCTGGCTGCCGACCCCGCCTTTCTTCTTACCGGGACACTCGATTGGGGCCCGGTAGCCCTCCAGCATTTTCTGCTGATGGCCGGCTGGGTCAGTCTGCTGCGATGGTTCGATAGCGGCCGCGAGATGTGGCTGGCCGTCGCGTTCTTCGCCTGGGGACTCGGGCTCTGGGACAAAGCGCTGTTCATCTGGCCGCTGTCCGGGCTCGTCATCGCGGCTCTGTGCGTCTATCCGCGACAAGTCTTAGCTCGCGTGCGAGCGCGGGCGGCAGGCATCGCTCTGGCCGCGCTTTTCATGGGCGCGTTTCCGTTGATCGCCTACAACGTGACCCATCGCGGCGCAACCGTAGATCAGAACTCGCATTTTGTCCTGGATGAAACCGCACTCAAGGTGAACGCCCTGCGCGAGACCTTGGACGGCGTGATCCTGTTCGACATGCTAGTTCCGAACACAGCCTCGGCAGCGCCCTTTACCCCGTCTTCCGCGTGGCAGCGCGGCTCTTTGTGGCTGACGCACAAGGCGGGCGATCGTCACCGGACCGGGTTCGAGTGGTGGCTTCTGGCTGCGATCGTTCCGGGCCTATTGATCGTGAGTAGGCGGGAGCGCCGTCAGATGCTGTTTCTGCTTGTGGCAATGGCTGTCGCGTTTTTGCAGATGCTGATTACCAAAGGAGCCGGCGCTTCGGCGCACCATGAAATCCTGCTGTGGCCCTTTCCGGCCATTCTATTTGCGATTCCGTTCGGCGCGCTCGCGGGCGGACGGTTTCGCGCGCTGCGCTGGGGATCGCTGGCGATCGTCGGCGGGCTGTTCGCGCAGGAACTGCTCACCGTCAATCAATATGTCGCCGGTTTCCTGGCGAACGGATTCTCGCCGACCTGGTCGGACGCGATCTATCCGCTCGCCCGGACAGTTCAGGCCCGCCCCGGAACGCGGTTCGAAATTGTCGATTGGGGGTACTTGAACTCCCTGGTTTTCCTAACCGCCGGAAAAGTCAATGTCGATAATCTGTCGGAATGCCTCGTCAAAAGTGCGTCGCCCGCCGATTCCGATTGCGGTTTCGCGGCTCTGGCACGCGTTCCCGGCATCCAATGGATTCAGTACACGCCGGTGAATGAGGCGTTTCCGCAAGTGGATGAACATCTCGAGCGCATCGCGGGCGCTGGGGGTTACCGCGAAGTGATCGATCAGGTCGTCACGGACTCCCATGCCCGGCCCATCTTCCAGGTGTTTCACTTCGAAAAGCAGATATATTGATGGGAATGCAAAATCGGCGCTGGATCCAAACGATTCTTACGGGAGCGGCTCTGCTGGCTGGCGCGAGCTGCCATATGTCGTCGCGTGACGATCCGAATCGTCCATTAACGGCCCGCGTGCGCGCGAATGATCCGTCGGCGGCGCGTCAGTTGGCCGCGGGATTCTACGGCGTCGAAGACCATGCGTGGCGATGGACGGCCGGGAAGTTCGCGGTCCTCCTTCCGGTAAACGACAAGGCGAGAAGCAACGGCGCGACGTTGAACCTGAAGCTGACCTTCCCTGCGGCGGAGATGTCTCAATTGGGTTCGACCACTCTGTCGGCCGACGTGAACGGAACGGCGCTTCCGCCGCAAACATTCTCGAGGTCCGGCGACTATACGTATTCTCAGGACATCCCCGCCGCCGCTTTAACGGGATCCACCATCCGCGTGAATTTTGCGCTGAGCAAATCGGAGCCGCCGTCCGGTCAGGATCAGCGCGAACTCGGCGCGATCGTACACGAGATCAACCTCAAAACAAAATGAACGCGTCGGGGATCTTTATCGTCTGAAAAGTATCGGATACCCGGAGAGGGTGGGTCCTGTAAAAAAAGTTCTGTTTAGGGGTTGACATGCTGAACCCGGCGTGCGATCCTGACTCGGTCCCGAACGGCTCAAAGAGATTCTTTCAGCCGGCGAGCATCATCGGGATGGAGTCAAGCACTCCGAAAACAGCCCCTCTTGCCGGTGCTGATCTGCCCGGCGGGAGGTACGATTCGCTTCGTTCCGTATTTCCGGCTAAAGGGTAAACTTCTCGGAAAATAAATCCGATAAGAATACCCGGCATTTGTGACGATGTTGCAGTCGTTTCAAATCGGCGATGGTTTGGCAATTCGCGTGCTTCCGGAGATTCCCAGTCAGTCGTTCTGAGATTCCGATACGGATGTAATAGGAAGATGTTAGCCGGTGCCTATCAGATTTCTAGAGTGCGAGGCGCGAAAGTTTTGAAACCTTCTGGTCGTTGGATCGTCTTAATGACACAAGGATATTGTTAGGAGAGTAAAGGGAAATGACAAAGGCTGAGTTGGATAGATTCAAATCCATCCTGGAAGCGCGACGGGCAGAACTGGGCGGCGCTTTGCGGAACCGCGAAGACATTGCGATCGAAAAAACGCCGGACGCGCTGGACGAGGTCCAACTGGCTGGTGAACGTGAGCTTGCAATTCGGAATCTGGATCGCGAATCGAACCTGTTACGGCAGGTACGCGGGGCGCTGGCCCGGATCGCCGAGGGTTCCTACGGGATCTGTATGCATTGTGACGAAGAGATTAACCTGAAGCGCCTGAACGCGGTTCCCCAGACCGCGTTCTGTATCAAATGCCAGGAAGCCGCCGATCGCCACGAATTCGAAGAGCAGGAAACGCTCGACAGTCTGTTGGCCAACGCCGCATAAGATCTTCGCAGGGATTTACCCGAAAAGTGGGCGCGGAACATTCCGCGCCCATTTTTATTGGCCGGTCGTAGTGTCCGGGCGAAGAGCGATCCAGCTCACCATGCGCCCGGCGCGGTCGCGCTCTTTGCGGAACGAGAAGAAGAGGTCGGTACGGTCCGCGGTACACAAGCCCGCGTGCGCGATGTTGTTCCGTGGTACGCCCGAATCGGCCAACTGGTGCGCGTTTGCAGCCGCGAGATCGACCATCTCTTTCGTCGTTGTGCAGTAAAGTCTGCGGTCCCAGTGCGCGAACTCGCGCGCGACTTCGGGACCTACTTCAAAACAGCACGCTTCGATCCCGGGACCGATGGCTGCCAGAATGTCTCTTGGCTCGCTGCCGTAAAGCTCCCGGATTCGTTCGATGGTGCTGGTAACGATCCCGGCCGCCGTGCCGCGCCAGCCCGCGTGAATCGCGGCGACCACATGGGCTACCGGATCGGCGAGCAATATCGGGAAGCAGTCGGCGGTTTTTACAGCCACGGCGAGACCGGGTCGATTCGTTACCAGCGCATCTCCCTCAATGACTTCTTGACGTAGGATGGTCGCGGCATCAACGACGCGCGTCGAATGAATCTGCTTCACCGTGGTTAACGTTCCTTCGGGACTCGCTCCGTCGCGTGTTCCAAAACCATGGGCGATTCCAGGGTGCGCGGCCAGTAAACCAGCCCGGAGTTCGCTCCCCGCAAAGAAGAATTCTCCCGACATGCGCTGTCTCAAGGGTAGCGTGCGCACGTTGGAGCTACGCTGAATGAATGCGAGTACCGCTTTCCGAGATCGCTCACACCCGTTCGGGCGACAAAGGAGATACCGTCAACATCGGAGTAATTGCCTGGCGTGCCGCGGACTACCCGAAATTAGTCCGCGAGCTGACGCCGGAGCGGGTGAAGACCTACTTCGGCGATCGCGTTAAAGGCTGCGTGGAGCGGTTTGAACTCCCCAATCTGGGCGCGCTGAATTTCCTGCTGCACGAGGCGTTGGGCGGAGGCGGAACGGTGACCCTGAGAGTCGACGCTCAGGGCAAGACGTTCGGCGCGGCGCTGTTGGGGATGGAGATCGATGTCGATTGAAGTGCAGCTTCACAACCGCGTGCTGCGGGTGAAGCTGAACCGCCCGGAGAAGCGCAATGCGTTGAATCTTGCCACGTGCCGCGCGCTGAATCAGGCGATCCTGGACGCCAACCGGAATCCCGCAGTCGGGGCGGTGTTGATCACGGGTGCTGGACCCGCCTTCTGCTCCGGTATGGATCTGCGGGAAGCCGAGCACGCCGGCCACACGGCGCTGGCGGACGCGCACGACCGGCTGTTCACCATTCGCGAATGGGCCGAGAAGCCGGTGATTCAGGCAGTACATGGCCCGGCCATAGCGGGCGGGACAGGCCTGGCTGCCAATGCGCACGTGTTATTCGCCGCGGAAGACGCCAGTTTCGGCTTGACGGAGATCCGGCTGGGGCTGTGGCCGGTTCTGATATTCCCGGCGATGATCGCGGCCGTCGGGGAGCGCCGGGCTGTCGAGCTGGCGCTATCCGGCCGGATTTTCAGCGCGGAGGATGCGCATGAATACGGCCTGGTATCGGAGATCGTTCCGCAAGACGAACTGCAATCGCGAGCGCTCGCGTTTGCCGAAATGGTGGCCGGCTCCAGCGCGATGGCGCTACGTTCGGGGCTCGATTACGTGCGGCGAATTCGGGGAAAACCGCTGGGCGAAGCGCTCGAAATCGGCCGGACGATGCGGGACGAACTGATGCGGCACGGGGACTTTGCGGAGGGCGTTCGGGCCTGGAAAGAGAAAACGAAGCCCGATTGGCCGTCGCTGCGGGAGGTTTGAAACTGTTGGAAACCGGGACGCATCTTATATAGCGGAACTAAAAACTATTTCTTTACTATCAACAAGATATGAAGAAATGGTTTAGTTGTATTAGAGCCCACGCCCGTTTTTTGTGCAATACTGTGGGTGCGAACGGCCATTCCAGCGATGTCCCAGTTGAACGAGGCGATCGCCCGTTATCACAAGATTCTCGAGTCCGAGCCCTACCGTGATCTTTCCTGGGTGAAAGAACTCCAGGAGCGAATGGAAGCGGAGCAGCTTTCATCCGGCGGCCGGTTATTGTGCCCTTTTTTGCGGCCCAATTTTGTCACCCAGCGCCAGTATGACGCTGTGGTCAAGGCGGGCGAAGCCTTGCTTGCTGCCAATTATCGCATGCAGCGGATTGCGCTCGGCTCCCCCCGGCTGCTGGCCAAACTCGAGCTGCTGCCGGCTGAGAAAATGCTCGCGGCAATCGACCCCGGCTATGCATCGCCCGACGTGCTTTCGAAGCTCGACTTACAGTTGGGGAACGGGTCGCTGCAGATGACGCAGCACACAGGCGACGCTCCGGCAGGTGTGGCTTATGCCGAGAATCTGGCTGACATCTTCTACGATTCGCCGCCGCTGGTCGAGTTCCGGCGTAAGTATACGGTGACGCGCACCGGCGGAAAGCAGCCTTTCTTATCGGCCTTGTTGGAAGCGTACCGCCAGTTCACGGCTTCGACGAGCGGCGTTAATGGTAGCTCCAACGGGAACGGACATGCAGGCCACGCCAACGGGAACGGTAAGGCCAAGCGGCCCCGCATTGCTTTACTGGAATTTCGCCAGCCGACGCGCAAGAGCGAGTTCGAGCTGTTCCGCGATTACTTCCGCAGTGAAGGTCTCGAGATCGCAATTCTCTCACCGGAACAACTGGAGTATCGCGGCGGCAAGCTGCGCAGCGGCAGTTTCGAGATCGACTTGGTCTATCGGCGCTTCAGCGTGCAGGAATTCCTGGTCCGCTTCGATTTGAACCACCCGCTGCTGCACGCCTATCGCGACCACAAGGTTTGCGTGGTGAATAGCTTTCGATCCGAGATGTCGCACAAGCGGGCGATGCTGGCGCTGCTGACGGAAGACTCTCTGACCGCGAAGTTTCCGCAGAACGAACGCAAGGCGATCGCCGAGCATGTGCCGTGGACGCGTCTGTTCGTTCCCGGCAAGGCGACCCGCGGCAAAGAGCAGGTGGAACTGATCGACTACACGCGCGAGCACCGCGAGGAGTTGGTTCTGCGGGCCAACGACGAGAGCAGCGATTCGCCCGAATTCATGGGGCAGGATCTGAGCGCGGACGAGTGGGAAAAGGCCATGCGGCAGGCGCAGCGCGTCCCGCACGTGGTGCAGGAGCGCGTGGAGCCCGCGCGGCTGATGTTTCCTTTGCTCAGCTACGGTCACCTGGAATTCCAGGAGATGAACGTGGACGTGCACCCGCAGGCGTTCTTCGGCAAGGTAAACGGGTTTTCGAGCTTCCTAAGCGCGACCAGCAACGGTGGTTTTTCCACCTCGGCCGGTATTGCGCCGACCTTCATCATCGATAACAAGAGCTGACGGACTCAACTCGATGGCGGCCGATACCGGAACACTGACGCCCGATGCGCTGATCGAGTTGCCAAGGCCACCTAACGGGAAGCATTACGAACTCAGCGACGGAGATTTGATCGTCGTGGGAAATGCGGGCGCGCTTCACGAGCTGATCAAAACGACTGTGTTCGAGATTCTCACCGAGTACCGGCTGCGCACCCGATCCGGCCGTGCGTTCGCCGAGACGCAATTTGCGCTGCGGTCCGACTGCGCGCGAATCCCGGATGTAGCATGGGTTTCCGAGGAGCGGCTGCAGCAAATTCCACGCAGCAATCAGGCGATCGGCATCGCTCCGGACGTCGCGATCGAGATCGTCTCCGATTCGGAGCAGCCCAACGAAACGGAACGAAAGCTTCGGGACTATCTGGAAGCCGGCGTGGAGGTATGGCAGGTCTTTCCCGCGCTTCACAGCGTCACAATTTGGCAACGAAATCAGGGTTGCCGATTGGCTGAGGACTCCGTCATCACCTCCGAACGGCTTCCTGACTTTTGTGTCATCGTATCCGACTTGTTCCGGTGATTCCTTTGTTGTTGCTGCTAGGCGCGCCTGTCCCAGTTAAGGCGGCGGATACCCGGCTCGACGCGATCCGTGCCTGTTGCTTCCCATGCGAGCGCTGACTACTGGGAACCAAATCAGGGCGCAACGCCAGACCTGACACGCGCGAAGCACGTGCTTCGCGAGTGGATCGAATCGCGTCTTGGTGTTGTTCAGTGGAACGGCGGGCGTTGGAATCCGGATCCGACGGTGCTCCAAGAACGACTGAATGATGAACTCACCCGCGCAGACCTGATCTGCACTACGGAGTCAAAGGTAGAATGCGCGCCGTGGCGCGACCGCGGCTTCCTGGAGCGGGTCGCTCTCGACATGCAACAGGGCATCTCGTTAATTGTCCGAACCGGGGTCGCCCTTCCAAGCTGCAGCTATGACGAATCGGCTTACGCCTATGAGCAGAACGGCAGTCAATGGCGCAAGTTCTGGCAGAGCGAACAAGATGATTACAGGGAAGGTAAGTACTCTCCTCAAACCCTCAGAGCAGTGCGCATTGTCTGGACCCCGAAGGGCGGGAATGAACCGGTTCTGCTGTTAAGTGGAAGTCAAATGGCCTACATAAACGCACCCATTCAAGGCAGCGTTACTCCAGACGGAGTTCTTGTTCGAATACGTTATAAAGAAGGGCAAGCTGGAGCGCGCCGATCCAGTTGCTCTTGTTCCGCAGGATTTCACCGCTTTCTGGTCACGCCATCCCTGGCCGGAGAGTTCCCGATGGACCGCGGTGGCAAGCCGCTCGCAGTTACAACAATGGCGCAAGCAGCACCAACGCCCGCTCTCGGAATTTGGATCGCCCAGCCTGCACTGCGCCCTCGAATCGGGTCTCTG
>NZ_CAJCHS010000064.1 GCF_903970205.1 Nevskia soli
GAGCCGCGACGGTAACGGAGCGGTCAAGGGTACCAGGCGGGTTTGGGGACAGTTCGAAAACGAGTGCTAACGGGAGGCAATCGTAAATGGCGACAATAGCAACAACTCTTCGCCGGCCGGATTTGCTGGCGGCGGAAACTACCGCGGAAAACGAAATCGCGGATTCGTACCGGCTGCGGGGTCTGCCGGGCGACAATCTGTATCTCTTCTCCAAGCGGATTGACAACTCACGGCTGGTGCGCGAGGCCAATCCGAAAACGCGCGGCGATTGCTGGAATACCATCGCCACCGCGTGCGTGCTGGCGGCGATGGTGGGGACGGCGGTGAGCCCGCGTGTGGCCAGCGTGCTTACCGGTTACCAGACCGAGAAGCTCAAAAGCGAGAATCGTGAGCTGAACGAGCAGCGCCGCGCGCGTGAGATCGCGGAAGCGCGGTTGTTGACGCCCAGCCGTCTGGATCAGCTGGCAAATGCGCGCAGCCTAGCTGCTCCGGCCGCCGGCCGTGAGCAGCACTTGCAGCCGCACGAATCCGGAATGGCCATGATCATTCCGCCTCGTACCGGCGCGAACTAAGTCCCGAACTGTAGTAAAGGAGGAGCATCCCGTGGATCCCGGCGCAAGGCTGGAAGCTGTCCGGCGTTTGACTTGGTTCAGCGCCGGATTGCTGCTTTGGGGATTGCTCATTTTCGCCAAGCTCCTCAATCTGCAAGTTGTCCGTCATGACGATTACCTCGCCAAAGGCCGCCGCCAGCAGGAGACGAAGGTCGCGTTAGCCGCGCCGCGAGGCACCATCTTCGACCGCAACGGACAGCCGCTCGCCATGAGTGTGCCGGTGGAATCCGTTGCCGTAAATCCCAAGCTCATCCCGGATAAAGAGATCGATGCGGAGATCCTCGCGGGCATTCTGGGCCTCGATGCCGCCCAACTGCATGCGCAGCTGGTCGCCGCGGCGGAGCAGCATCGCGGCTACCTGATCGTCAAGCACCGGATTTCATCGGATGAATCCGAGCGCATCCACGCGCTGCATGCGGATTGGATTTTCCTTCCGCAGGAGAACAAGCGGATCTATCCGAGCGGGCAAGTGGCCGCGCATGTCGTCGGCTCCGTGTATCAGGGCGAAAAGGGCGCCGAAGGCGTCGAGAAAGGGAATGACGCCATACTGCAAGGAACTCCCGGCACGGCGCGCTTGATGACCGATGTGAAGCGCCGCGGGATCGAGAGCGAAGTGGAAACGCCGCCGGTTCCCGGCAAAGCGATCAAACTCACCATCGACGAGCGGCTGCAATTCCTCGCGGAACAGGCGCTGGCTTACCAGGTGAAAGCCAAGCACGCACGCACTGGTACGGCCATCATCATGAACCCGTACACGGGCGAGATTTTGGTGCTGGCGAATTACCCGACGTACGATCCCAACACTCCCCCGCGCACCATCGCCGAGCGCCGCACGCATTTCAACCTCGGAGCGCAGGTACCCTTCGAGCCCGGGTCGATCTTCAAGGTGCTTACGTTATCAACCGCGCTGGAAACGACGAATCTGCGCCCCGAGTCGATGATCGACTGCCACCACGGAATTCTCGCTCTGCCGGGCCGCGTGGTGCATGAGGCGCACGGCGGGTTTGGAATGTTGAGCATGGCCGATGTTCTGGCGCACTCGAGCAATATCGGAGCGATCGAGATCGGCGCCCGCATCGGCCGCGAGAAGTTCTATCAATACCTGCGCAACTTTGGTTTTGGCGAACGGACGGGCTTACAACTCCCGGCAGAATCGCGCGGCATCCTGCGCCCGCTGAACAAGTGGGGCACAACCTCGCTGGCTTCAGTGTCGATGGGTCAGGAAGTTGCAGCCACATCGCTTCAATTGATCCGCGCGTGCGCAGCCGTCGCGAACGGCGGCCTGCTCGTCAAGCCCAAGATCGTCGCGGAGATCGATGGAAAGCCGACGCCGACCGAAGCGCCGAAACGCGTGCTTCGTCCGGAAACCACCGTGACGATGCGCCAGCTCATGGAGGGCGTGGTGCTGCATGGCACCGGACACACCATCAAGGTCGGTCCGTGGTCTTTCGGCGGCAAGACGGGCACGGCACAGATCTTTGAAGACGGCCACTACACGCACCTCTACAATGCTTCGTTCATGGGATTTGCGCCGGTGAATAATCCGGCCCTGGTGGCGATCGTGACCATCAACGGCACGGAAGGAAACCTGGGGATGGGCGCGTCAGCCGCGGGACCCGTGTGGGGTCCGCTGATGAGGGAAGCGCTGCGCGAGTTCAACGTGCCGAAGGATCTTCCCGACGTCCCCGACACGCCGGTGAAGCCGGACAAGACGAAACCCGGGAAGGATGTCGAGATCGCGCGCATTGAAGGCGATCCGGGGCGCAACATTCTGGAGGACGATCCATCGGCGATGCCGAAGATCGAAGATGTGCCGACCGATCAGGGTGATCAGGGCGCCGCCCCCGTGCCGAGTGTTGCGCTGGCCGGCGTGAAAGGCGCCGGAGCTTCACTTGCGTCGACCCTCGCAGCTAAGCCGAAGGACAGCGCTCCGGTAGCGCCGGATTTCCGCGGTAAAGCGATGCGCAGCGTGGTGAGCGAAGCTTATGCCATGGGCCTTTCCATCCAACCTGAAGGCAGCGGCGTGGCGCGCTCGCAGGCGCCCGCGCCCGGCGCTCCCATTCATCCCGGCGAAATCATACGGGTTCTATTCGCCCGATGACCATTGATGCTGTCCTCGCGGGGGCCGGCCTCAAGGCCGCGCTGCCTCCTCGTCTCTCCACGCTCGAAGTCACCGGCCTCGACTATGATTCCCGCCGCATCGAGCCCGGCTGGCTCTTTTTCGCGTTTGCCGGCGCGCACGCGGATGGGCGCGCGTTTGCCCAGCAGTCGATGGAACGCGGCGCTTGCGCGGTAGTCAGCGATCAACCGGCTCCGGCCGGGTTTGCGTCTCCCTGGCTCGAAGTCGAGCACGGGCGTCGTGCTTTGTCCACCGCCGCCCGCAACTTCTATCGCCATCCGGATCGGCACATCAAGATCACCGCCATTACGGGAACCAACGGCAAGACCACGACCGGGTTTCTGGTCGACTCCATTCTGCGCGCGGCCGGAAACACGACCGCGCTCATCGGCACGGTGGAGTACCGACTGGGCGATCGGTTGCTTCCCGCGATCAACACCACGCCGGAGTCGCTCGATGTTTGCCGCATTCTCGACGATTTGCGCCAGCTGGGCGGAACACACGCGACGGCCGAAGTTTCGTCGCATGCCCTGGAGCTGGGGCGCGCGTGGGGATTCGCGTTTCACACCGCGGTGTTCACGAACCTCACGCAGGACCACCTGGACTTCCATGAAACGATGGAGCGCTACTTCGCCGCCAAGTCGCTGTTGTTTAACGGCGGCAACGGGGTGCTGCCCCGGTTTGCAGTCATCAATACGGACGATGAATACGGGCGCAAGCTGAAGCCCGGCCGGTCGGTCGAGCCGATCACTTACGGTTTGGAATCGGACGCGAACCTGCGGGCGCGGAAGATTTCGTCAACCACGAACGGGCTCGAATTTGAAGTGCAGTTTGGGAAGACCCGCTTCGAGATCCAAAGCGAACTGATCGGGCGCATCAACGTGTACAACATTCTGGCTGCGTGCGGCGCGGGGCTTACTTATCAGATCGCACCCGATGTGATCGCGCGCGGCATCGCGGCGTGTACCGGAGTTCCCGGCCGTTTCGAGCGCGTCGACGCCGGTCAGCCATTTGCCGTGATTGTGGATTACTCGCATACCGAGGATGCGCTGCGCAACGCGCTGGCGGTCGCGCGCGGTTTGAATCCGCGCCGTCTGATTACGGTGTTCGGATGCGGAGGCGATCGCGATCGCCGCAAGCGTCCATTGATGGGTGAAGCTGCGGCTGCGGGCAGCGATCAGGTGTTTCTCACCAGCGACAATCCGCGTTCCGAAGATCCGTTGATGATCATGAACGACGTGCTGGTCGGGCTGCGGCGCTTCGATACGCCGGTGACATCGGAGCCGGATCGGGCAAATGCGATTCGTCTGGCGCTGCGGGCTGCGCAGGCCGGCGACATTGTGCTGATCGCGGGTAAGGGACACGAGACGTATCAGATTTTCAAGGACCGCACGATTCATTTCGACGATCGGGAAGTTGCCCGCGAAGTGCTGGCGGGGTTCGGGTACCGGAAGCCCTGATGCGCATCGGTCTTTTGAACGCGCTGGACTGGATGGGGGTGGAAAGCTTCCAGGGTTGCGGCAACGTCTCGGGTTGGAGCATCGATTCGCGAACGGTGGAACCGTGGGATGTGTTTTTCGCGTTGCACGGTTCCAATCATGACGGGCACGATTACCTGGATCAGGTTAAGGAACGCGGAGGCATCGCGATTGTCGATCGCGAAGTGCGTACGGATTTCCCCTGTTTTTCTGTGGACGACACCTTGCGCGCGATGCAGCGGTTAGCGCGACAGGCTCGACGCTATTGGGGCGGCAAAGTGGTCGGCGTCACCGGCAGCGCAGGCAAGACATCGACCAAAGACATCTGCGCTCATTTTCTTTCCACCTGCTTCCCAACGGGTAAAACGGTCGGCAACTTCAACAATCACGTCGGACTTCCGCTCTCAATCTTGCGGCTGCCGGACACGGCTCGCGTCGCGGTTCTCGAACTCGGGATGAATCATGCGGGCGAGATTCGAGACCTCGCCACAATTGCTGATCCGGACGTTGCTGTCATCACGAACGTCGGGCACGCGCACATCGAATTCTTCAAAGACATTCACGGCATCGCGCTGGCCAAACGCGAACTCGTGGAAGCGTTGCCGGCCGGCGGCGTTGCCGTATTGAACGCGGATGACTGGCGTGTCGCTAGCTTTGCGCGCGTCCATCGCGGCCGCACGATTACATACGGTATCGACGAAACGGCCGACTATCGCGCCACGAATCTGGAGCAAACGTCCCATGGCTCGAAATTCGCCTGCAACGGCGTCGATTTCGAAGTGCCATTGCAGGGCCGTCACAGCGCACTCAACGTACTCGCCGGGATCGCGTGCGCGGCCGCGTTCGGCCTGCATCCACTCGATCTCGTCGAAGCGGCGCGCACGATCCCCGTCGCTCACATGCGCGGCGAGCGCTCGGAACACAAAGGCGTCACAATCCTAAACGACGCCTACAACGCCAACCCCGATGCCATGCGCGCCATGCTCGACGTGCTTGCCGAGACGCCCGCCCGCAATCGCATCGCGGTGCTGGGCGAAATGTTGGAACTGGGGAGCCAGAGCGAAGCGCTTCATGAAATCGTTGGCGCGTACGCGGCAAAGAAGAAAATCGACAAGCTGATCGGCATCCGCGGGGACGCCCGCGTGATGGTGGAAGCAGCCGCGAAAGCCGGAATGCCTCCGGACGCTACTCTGTTCTTTAACGACCCGGTCGACGCCGGAACCGCGCTCGGTTCGATCGTGGCGCCGGGTGATGCCGTCCTCTTCAAGGGCTCTCGCGGGGTCCGCGTCGAGCGGGCGCTCGAGACGTTTCTGGAGGCCGGCGGCTGATGCTGTACTACCTGTTCTACGAAAAACTCTATCCAGCCATCAGTCCGTTCCGCGTGTTCCGGTTCGTCACGTTCCGCACGGCCTGCGCGAGCATCACCGCATTGTTTCTGTGCATCGTTCTGGGGCCCTGGTTTATCGCCAAACTGCGCGAGCTTTCCATCGGCCAGTACATCCGCGAAGAAGGCCCGAAATCGCATCAGACCAAATCGGGAACGCCAACCATGGGCGGCGTCATGATCGTCGTTTCCATCATCGTGCCGACGCTGCTGTGGGCCGACCTGCAGTATGTCTACGTCTGGATCGCGCTCTTCGGACTCGTCGCGTTCGCCGCCATCGGCTTCATCGACGATTACGCCAAGCTGCTCAAGAAACGCAATCTCGGCCTCACCAGCAAGCAGAAGTTTGGGTTGCAACTCTTAGTCGCCCTGATCCTCACCGCGGTCCTCGTCTACATGAGCCGCTCGGAGAGTTACGTTACGGTGATCAACGTCCCGTTCTTCAAGCAGTTTCAGCCGGACCTGATCATTCATCCGCTGCTGCACCAGCCCTGGACGTATCCGCTGGCCTTCATCCCTTTCTTCCTGTTTGTGGTCTTTGTCGTGGTCGGCTCATCGAACGCCGTGAACATCACCGATGGTCTGGATGGGCTGGCGATCGGCCTCATGGTGATTGCGGCCGGGGCTCTCACGGTTCTCGCGTACATGGGCGGACATCGCGAGTTCGCGCAGTATCTGCAGATCATCGAACGCAATCCGCGCACGGCCGAGTTGACGATTTTCTGCGGCTCGATGGTGGGCGCGAGCCTTGGATTTCTTTGGTACAACGCGCATCCGGCGGATGTGTTCATGGGCGATGTGGGATCGCTGTCGCTGGGCGGCGCGATGGGCGTCGTCGCGATCCTGATCAAGCAGGAGATTCTGCTGATCTTCATCGGCGGCGTGTTTCTGATTGAAATTCTCTCCGTGATTCTGCAGGTCGGCAGCTTCAAACTGCGCGGGAAACGCATCTTCAAAATGGCGCCGATTCACCACCACTTCGAGGCGCTGGGATGGCGCGAATCGAAGATCATTGCGCGGTTCTGGATTGCCGGCCTGGTGCTGGCGCTGTTCGCACTGACGACGTTGAAACTACGATGATCGAGCTACGCAGGAAGAACATTCTCGTCGTCGGCATGGAACGCTCCGGCATCGCGGCGGCTACACTGCTGCTGCGTGAAGGCGCGCGCGTCACGGCTGCGGATCAGAAACCGTTCGAACAGTTGAGCGAAGCGGCGCGGGCGCTACGCGATGAGGGCGTGGCTTTCCAAACCCAGCAGGATGGCGGGTTCGAGAAGTTCGATGCCATTGTGCTTTCCCCCGGTGTTCCGGCGGACATTCCGGAAGTGGAGGCGGCGCGTTCGAAGGGTGTTCCGGTGCTCGGTGAAGTCGAATTGGCGGCTCCGTTTTTGAGCGGGCCGGTGATCGGGATCACGGGTTCGAACGGCAAGACGACGACCACCGCGCTCACCGGTCACATCCTGAAAAACTGCGGGATTCCGGTGCAAGTCGGAGGCAATATCGGAACGCCGGTTACCGCGATGCTTGACACGTCGCGAGCCGAGCAGTGGAACGTGCTGGAGCTTTCCAGCTTCCAACTCGAGACGGTCGACACGTTTCATCCGAACATCGCGGTGATCCTGAACATCACCCAAAATCATCTCGATCGTCACGGAACGATGCAGCGATATGCCGCCGCGAAGGCGCGCATTCTCGACCGGCAGACTTCATCCGACCACGCGATCCTCAACGCGGACGACGCGTTCTGCCGCGAGTTTGCTCAGCGCGGTGCGGCCCAGCGCTTGTGGTTCAGCAGCACGCAGCGTATACCTGACGGACTCTGTCTCGATCAGGGTCACATCCTGTTCGACGGGCAGCGCGTGATTGCCGCGGCCGACGTGCCGATTCGCGGCCGCCACAATCTGGAAAACACGATGGCGGCTATCGGAGCCGCCGCTCTCGCGGGCGCTTCCAACAAGCCCATCGCCGCTGCGATCAAGACCTTCCATGCCGTCGAACATCGCCTCGAATTCGTGCGCTCACTTGACGGCGTGGATTTCTACAACGACTCGAAGGCGACCAGTGTCGACGCCACGTTGAAAGCGCTCGACGCGTTTGGCCACGGCGTCTGGATCATCCTCGGCGGCAAAGACAAAGGCAGCGACTACACATTGCTTCGCGCGCCGTTGGAAGCGAAAGCTCGTGCGGCGCTTCTGATCGGAGCCGCCGCTTCGAAGATTGCTCCCGCCCTCGATGGCGCGGTTCCGCTGATCGAATCCGGCACGCTCGACGCTGCCGTACAAACCGCCTTCGCCCAGGCGCAACCCGGCGACACCATTTTGCTCGCGCCCGCGTGCTCGAGCTTCGATCAGTTCCAAAGCTACGAACATCGCGGCCAGGTTTTCAAGGAACTGGTGCGCGCTCTCGAATCGAAAACCCATGGCACAGCGGCTTAAAACAGACTGGTATCTCTTCATCACGATTGTCGCGCTGGTGTTCTTCGGAGCGCTCATGATCTTCAGCGCGTCCTCGGTGATGGCGAGTTTCAAGATGGGATCGAGCTACTACTTTCTGATCCGCCAGAGCTTCTGGATCGTGGTCGCGCTGAGCGTGATGATGACGTTGAAGCGGCTGCATTACCGCAACCTGCAGAATCCTGCCGTTGCGTTCGTCAGCATGGGCGTCGTGATCATCATGCTGATCGCCGTGTTCTTTCTCGACCCGCATCAGCATCGTTGGATACGCGTCGGCGGATTCATCGGCGTGCAACCTTCGGAACTGGCCAAACCCGCGCTGGTGATTTTTCTGGCGTTCTTTGTGGCGCAGCGCGCGCGAGCGATCAACAACCGCTATACGCTGGTCCCGGCGGCGCTGGCGGTTACCGCGGTTACTCTCGCCGTGGTCGTTGCCGATTTAGGCACCGCTGTCGTGCTCGTTGCGACGGCCGCTACGGTGTTCTTCGTCGCCGGACTGGAGTGGCGCTTCTTCATGCTCGCGCTGCTCGTCGCTCTGGTCGGATCGTTGTTCGCCGTCGCCGCGAAGCCCTACCGGCTGACGCGCATTATCGGCTATGTGGATCACGATTACAAGATTGTCCAGAAGATCGATTCCACGCTGCACGTGCATCTGGCCGAGTATCTGAAGAAATCGCTGACCACCAAAGACACCAGTTATCAATCGGAGCAAGCCAAGATCGCCGTTGGTTCCGGCGGCGTGTTGGGCCAGGGTTTGATGCAGAGCAAGCAGAAAGAGGGCTTCCTGCCCGAATCGCATACCGACTTCATCTACGCGATCGTCGGCGAAGAATTCGGGCTGATCGGCGCGGCTGCCGTGTTGCTTGCGTTCGGATTGATTCTGTGGCGCGGCATTCGCGCGACGATCCTGATCCCCGATGATTTCGGCCGCTATCTGGCGCTCGGCATGACGACCATGCTCGTGGTGCAGGCGTTCATGAACATGAGCGTCGTCCTCGGGCTGATGCCGACGAAAGGCATCCCGCTGCCGATGATCAGTTTTGGCGGCAGTTCGTTGCTGAGCACGCTGACGTGTCTCGGCATCTTGCTCAACGTGTCTGAACATGCCGGATAACAGCCCGTATCGAAAGTCCGCTTGCTCACGCGCGCGGCTCAGTAGACTGATCGCGTTACTGAGCCGCGACCGTGAGGGAGCCGGTTTTGTCCGCTAGCGTCGAACCATGTCTCAAACCCTGCGCATCCTTATGGCCGGTGGCGGAACAGGCGGGCATGTGATCCCTCTGCTTGCAGTTGCCGAGGAGTTGCGGACGCGCGGGCACGAACCTTACTTCGTCGGCACCGAGCGCGGCGCCGAGGCGCGTCTCGTCCCACCCGCCGGCTTCGAGTTACAGTACATCCGCGTGGGTGGCTTGCAGCG
>NZ_CAJCHS010000065.1 GCF_903970205.1 Nevskia soli
GCCCGCTCCCGATCCGTCGGTTAGAGAAGATACTTATACAGTCAAGCCGGGAGACAGCCTTTCTAAGATCAGCCAGGAATTTTACGGTCACCCGGGAGCCTATAAAAGAATCTTCGAGGCGAACCGGGACCAGTTGAGAGATCCGGACCACCTTCGCGCCGGTCAGACTCTGAAGATACCGTTATAGAGGCTTCACCTCACGCGCCGGCGAGTTCAGTGCGAACCAGATCCACAACCTCATCCGGTGCTGGAAGGTGCCCGCTTTTCTGCTTCGAGTAGATCTTGCGGCCGTTGACGATCACGTCCAGCGATCCTGGATTGCCTATCCGCAGCCGGGTCGGCACACCCAATTCAGCTTCGATACGGGTTTTGAGGCTCACGGCCTCAGCTTTGATATCGCCTCAAAAGAAACATCGTTTAATCTCAACGGTCATAGGCTCAGTATACACTCGCAAGTTACTTGTAGCCAAGAAACGGATACCGAGTAGGAACGGTGCATGTTGGGTGTCATTTTCAAGGGAGCTGTAGAGCCCACTCCGAGCCCGACCGAAAGGGAGGGTCCGCCAGGCCGCATAGATTCTTATGAGTTAGGCACGACCCTTCGGTTCGGCGGTTATGAATAGACGCTAAGGAATACTCACATCAAAGTAATAATCGTTTGGGCCTACGCGCTTCACCTCGCGCGCAACTCCTCCCATCTCGTTCACTTTATCTAACTCCCACGCGGGCAGCCACACGTCCGGCGTCGTACTGGACAGCAGCAGAAAGTGCGATCCCTTGTGAAAAAATTGATCCCGCTCGGCCACATTCACCGGCAGCCATCCGCGCTCCGCCAGCATGTTGAGATCGAGAGTATCGCTATCCATCGTTCGGAGCGAATCCTCTGGGCTGGTCACAAAATACAGCCGGTTCCTAAGTTCCGGATTGTAGTGCAGCATCGGTGTATAGAGCAGCGCCTGATCGATCACGATCGGTAGATCCGGTAACCCGCGGGCATCCACGATCGGGGGATTATGCGGGGTGGAACGCGCGCGCCGGTACTGCCAAACGCCGGTCGTAAAGACGGCGACTGCGATTAATACGAAACAAGCGAACCCCGCGGCCTGCCGGTTTCCGAACAGACGATCCGCGCCGAAAGCAAATAGCAGCACTCCGCCGATCACCACGGATTCCGTATACCTCGGGTTCATCGAATTCGAGAAACGACCTAAGATCACCTGGAACAGCGGAATCAGCCATAACCCGAAAACGGCGACACCCATGGAACCCACGCTCCGGTCTAGTGCAGACCCGGTAAATCCAAACTGCAGCCATAACGCAGCTAAGATCACCGATCCTAGTACGACGAGCGTTCCCATGGGATGCAGATATAACTGCAACGTCAGCGACGGCCGGTACGGATTCAGATTATGCGCGACATACCGATGGGTTGTCCGGATCAGAGGCAGATAAAGAAATACAATCGACATGCCGGCGAAGATAGCGATCCAGAACCGTACATCGATCCGGCGCCTGCGCCACGTCCGGTAGAGTTCGCCGAGCGCAAGCGGAAACGGGATCAATAGACCGAAGTAGTGCGCCGACGTTCCGGCCGCCGTGCTGCATAAGATCCCCGCCAGACACCACCATTGGTGCTGCCCGGCAATCATACGCTGCCAGCATAAGAGCGCGAACGCGGCGCAGAACATCACGATTGCATAAGATCGCGCTTCGGTAGCGTAATACTCCGAGCGGGTTAGCAGGAGCAGGAGCGCGGCCGCGAGTCCCCAAGCCGCATTCAGTTCCCGCCTCACGATAAAGAAGACGCTCAACAGCAATCCCAGGAACGCGGCGATGAAAGGCAGACGCGTGGCCAGTTCCGTTGGCCCGAGTATCTTCTGTGCTACGTGCGCGAGCACAAAGGAGAGCGGCGGATGCACCTCAATCCCCGCTTTCATCGCCTCCCACATTCGCCCTACCGGCAAAGCGGCGAGCGAGTAGGTGAACATCTCGTCGTACCACAGCGGCTTCAGGTGGCTCTGAACCGTCATCGCGACGAAATACACGACGCTGAAGGCGAGCAGAAGTACCCTCAAGTGGCGTTCGCAGAATGCGTCAAACCTTCGCGCCAGAGGCTCCAGATCGCGTCCCCTCCCGGCGTCCGTCGCCGCAGGTGTGAAGGTCTGATTCACATGCCCACTGTAGCCTATGTGCGAACTGGTCGAGCTATCATGTCGAGCTATCATTAGTTAGCGTGGCGAAGTCCATTTTCGATCGGGTTGTACCGCATCTCCAGCGCATCACGTCGGGGAACCGGTTTATCCCGCAAATCGATGGGCTCCGCTTCGTGGCGATCCTATCGGTCGTGTTGTTTCACATACACGGCTCGCTTGCATTCGGGGGCGGCGCGGTGAAATCGCCGTTCGGACAGCCGCTTGTTCAGATGCTGAGCACGCGCGGCGTTCAGCTATTCTTTGTAATCAGTGGCTTCATCCTGGGGATGCCGTTTGCCTCGGCTCGTCTCGGACTCGGCAAGCCAGTGCTTTTACGCGCCTACTTCCTCCGCAGACTAACCCGCCTCGAGCCGCCGTACATACTTAACATGCTGATCTGCACGGCGATCGGCGTGATTGCGTTCCATGCACCGCTGCTTCTGGTCTTGCCGCATCTTGGCGCTTCGCTACTCTACTCGCACCAGATCTTTTATGGCTCGCCGAGCGTCGTCAACTTAGCGGCCTGGTCGCTCGAAGTCGAGATTCAGTTCTACGTGCTGGCCCCGCTGCTGACCTATATGTTTGTGTTGAAGAGTCAGGTGATTCGTCGCGTCCTCCTCGCGATGCTGACGCTTCTCTTCGGCTTCCTGTCGAACCCGCTGTTCGGACATCCTGCGGAATGTAGCTTCCTCTATTACGGCGGATTCTTCCTGGCCGGTTTCCTGCTCTGCGACTTATATCTGGTGCGCGGCAGCGATTGGCTTCAGCGCTCCTGGAATTGGGACATCGTTGCGCTGTTGGCGTGGCCGCTTGTCTGGTATCCGGAGCAGCAGGTTGTCCACGTGCTCCTTCCGTTTCTGATCGTATTCCTCTATGTGGCCGCGTTTCGCGGTAAGTTTTGCGCCTGGCTCTTTTCGCGTCCGCTACTCACGGTAATTGGCGGGATGTGTTACACGATGTATCTGTTCCACTACTTCGCCATTTCGATCATCGGCCATTTCTCAAAACCCATCCACATCGGGAATAGTTTTGCTGCTTACTTTATTCTGCAATGTTTGTTTATCCTGCCCGGGGTCTTACTGATAACCACATTCTTCTACCTGACCGTAGAACGTCCCTGCATGGATCGGAACTGGCCGCGCAAGCTTGCCGCCTGGTGCAGAATCCACTGGGACCGGCTCTTCTCGCGCCGGAGTAGCGAGCCGGTTCCTGTATCCGCCGCGGATTAGATGACACGATTGCGGACTGCCGCTGTTCTAATCGGCCTCTTCCTGTTCTCCGTCGGCATTCGTCAGCCGCTGTTCAACCGGGAGTTCACCTATAGCTGGGAGTGGCTGTCCGCCCATACGCTGATGACCTCTCAGCTGTGGGCCGAAACCCCCTCCGCGGTCCATCATTACAACTTGCTCTATACGTTTCCGAACGCCACCGATAAATTCATCGACAACCTGTGGAACTCCGGTGTTGCGGATAAGTCAGGCAATTACTACTACGTGTCGATGCCGCACCTGGCGTTCCTGACCCCGTACGTCTTCCTACGAGCGTTCGAATCGCGCCCTGATCTTCGGGGCCTCGAGATCTTCGCGCTGGGAGTGCATCTGCTGGCTTGCTGGCTACTCTATATCCTGGTCCGCGAACTAACCCGAACCTATCAAGCGTCACAACTGGCGTCGATCAGCGCGTTCGCCGTGCTGCTATTCGCTCCCACAGCTCTATTCTTCTACCAGAATGCCGTCGTCGGAACCGTGCTGGTCATCCCTTACACCGTCGCCGCACTGATTACAAGCTGCTTTCTGCTGGGGGAGATCCGGTTACCTATCCCAAGAGCTGCCGGGTGGTCCCTTCTAGTCTTCGCCATGTTTCTAGGATGCATGACGGACTGGCAGGCGTACTTCACTGCCTTCAGCCTGATGGTTGTAGCCCTCTATCTCGCCATCCAACGCCGCCGAGACCGAAAGACCTGCTTCCTGATTGCCGTACTTTGCTGTGTCGCAGTAACCGCCGCATTAGTGACCATCATTGCCCAGGACTCCAGAATTAACGGCGCCCAGGCATTTTTCGCAACCATCTTCGGCCGGTTGCGCGTGCGGGCCGGATTCGATAGCAAAGAGGGTCTGGGGCTGACAACGTTCGCCTATTACCGCAGCATGGCCCGTTTCTACTCCGCGTACTTTCAGTTCCTCTGTCTTGGCATCGCCGCTCTCTGGATGGCCTGGCGAACGGATCGCGAAGCTACCGGGCGCATACTACGCAATTGCTCAACGCCGTTCGCCGTCGCCGCTCTCGCCGTCCTGATCGACCACCTGATTCTGGCGCACCACACCGCACAACAGAGCTTCACCACGCTGAACGGTTTAGTCCCGATCGCGATCGGGGCCGGAGCCGGCGTTACAGCCTACTTTGAAACCAGCGCGAATCGGCAGCAGGCCGCGCGCCGCATTGCGGTAGCACTGTCGCTATGCGTCCTGGTCTCCACGGCAGAATACTACTGGGCGTATTCCAACCGCCCGCATCCATTCCGGACAGCAGCCGACGCGATCAATGCGGTAGTTCGGCCAGCGGACGGATTGTTTGCCATTGGGGACTCCGGATTCCAGCCGGATAACTCCGCCATGATCCCGCAGCTGCTGATCTATGTGCGACGCAATATCCGCGCGGTGAACAGCGTAAGCGAAGCCGAGCGAATCGCGGCAGCGAACGCAATGCCGCGGGCGGTAGTGTTCTACATTACCAGCGACTACCACGTGACAAGAGTAGAAGCGATCGACATTGGGCACTAAGAGGTCGTGGTAGTGACCGCTCCGTTACCGTCGCGGCTCAGTAACTTAGTGAGAATGCGTAACTTAGTGAGAATGCGTAACGTAGTTAGAATGCGTAACGTAGTGAGTCTACAGAGCCGCGCGCGTGAGCAAGCGGTTTTCTAACTTAGCCTTTACGGTCAGCCTGGTAATAGTAAGTCGACGAATACTTCCCGTATCCGTAATATTCGTAGTTCTCGGACATATGCTTGGTGACCTTATTGAGCACGACCCCGAGAATATTCACCCGCAGGCGAGTCAGCCGCCCGATCACCGAAGCCACGGCCTTGCGCGTAGTTTCTCCGGCGACACTGACGATGACCACGCCATCCACCATCGTCGCCATCTGCAGCGGCTCGGCGAAGTTCATGAGCGGCGAAGAATCGATAATCACGAGCGAGTACTCGCGCACGGCCTCTTCCAATAAATCCTCGATACTCGACCCGGCAAGCTCCAACGCCCGGTGCGAAGGCGGTCCCGAAGTGAGCAGATCCAGGTTCGGCACGCGCTGGATCGGCGTAATCGCTTTGCGCCACGGGATCTCACCCAACACTACATTGGAAAGACCGACGGGACTGTTCACCCCGAAGAACCGGTCCATGCTGGGACGCCGCAAATCGCCGTCGATCAGCAAGGTCTTCTTGCCTTGTTGCGCGCTGGTCGTTGCCAGCAACGCTGAAGTGGTCGACTTACCGTCCCGCGGAGAAATACTCGTGATCAGAATACTGCGAATCCGCCGGTCCGGATCGCTCAACAAAATCGAGCTGTGGAGCACGCGAATCGATTCCTCAAGGAGCTTCGTTCCGGGCGAATCCGCGGCTCGCACCAACTCTGTTGACGTCTCGCCTTCCGCCACCGGACCGAACCGGAATTTCCAGTCGCGCGACATCGGCAGGCTACCCACCAGATTCGTCCGCAGCTCGCGAGTCACCTGCTCCGGATCGCTCAACGTTGCATCCAGCGAGTCGGCCAGCACAGCTCCACCAATGGCCAGTAAGGTAGAGAAGAGGAAAGCCATCATCACGTTCATCGGGATGTTCGGCGAAACAGGGCCGCCGCCGGGCAGCGCCGGATCGGCGAGTCTTACCGTCCGATTTTGGAAACCCTGATTGATGCTGGCTTCCTTGATCTTAGTGACTAACTCTTCGTATAGCTTGTTATCCGCGTCCGCTTCGCCCTTCAGGCTTTGGTACTTGGCCGATTTCTCGTTCAACGAATCGTATTCCGCCTTTACTTCCGCGACGGTCTGGCGGAGCATGTTCTCGCGATTCACCGCGTCTCGATACTCAATATTCGTGCGCCGTGGAACCGCCTTTTGAGCGGCTTCAAACTCTATCTGAAGCTCTTTGACGAGCGCGGCCTCCTTCGCGTACTCAGGATGGTTCGGCCCGTACTCCTGCTTGATTAAAGCGAATTTCTGATTGGCGTCGTTCAACTGATCGGCCAGCTTCTTAACCGTGTCGCCCTGACCCGAAACCGTAGCGGCGTCCAGCGAACCGCCTTCCGTGGATTGCGACGCGGCTTCCTTCTTGATGCGATCGGCCTGAGCCGCCGTTAATTCCGTGTTCAGCTCCAGCAGGCGCTGCGAAAGAATATTGGTTTTCTGTTCCGGGTTGATGACGTTCAGCTCTTTCTCAAACCCGGCCAGCTTCATCTGCGACTGTTCGCGCTTGGCTCGTAACTCGTCGAGCTGCTGCTCCATAAATTTAGAAACAGTGTTGGTCGACTTAGCGCGTATCTCGTAAGCGTGCAGTAGATAGGAATCCGCGATCGCATTCGCCACATCGGCCGATATCTGCGGGGTTGGAGAACGATAGCTGATGGTAATCAGGTAAGTGTTGATCGGGCGGCCGACACTTAGATAAGCCAGCCCCACCGGTCCGGGCCCCGGCTTGATAATGCCCGTAGCCGCCGGATGCCTCCAATGCATGTGCATCGAATCTTCCACTTGGATCAGGTTGTATTTCTCAACCACCGGCCGCAGAACGGAATCGGACCGGATTAACTCGATCTGCGTGGCAATGAACTGGTCGGCGTCGCCGGGCGCGCCGCCCTGATGTGATTCGTCGCCGACAACGCCGGTCGGTACTTCGCGATCGACATCGAGGGTTGCCGTCGCCTGATACTGCGGGCGCATGCGCGAAGATACGATAAAGGCCGCTACCGTGCACACAACGACGAAACTCAGCATGTGCCACCGGTACCGCCGCAGTACCCACAAGTAGTGAGCGACGGGAATGGTGTTTTCGGGGCCGCCCTCGCCGCTGTTAAGAGCACGCGGATTGGCTTGTAATTGGTAGGCCGCCAGCGCTCGCGTGAGTAAGTCGCCCGCCGGCACAAGTGCTTCAGATTCGGGTTTCAATCGAGGGTTGCCTAATTCCATGCCTGCTCCGATTAATGTCTGAAAATGAGTAGGCCGGACATCGTTCCGATACCGAACCCGGTTGCAATCTGAATGATGTTGGAAACGTTCCGCTTACTCTTACTATCCGGGACGTAGAGAATGTCATTCGGCTGCAGCGGAATATCCGGCGATTTTCGCTCCAGAATCTTCGTTAGCGGGACCTCGACCTGGCCGCCTTTCGGATTATCCGATGTACGCGAGATATAAGCATTCGTGCTGCTGAACGGCATCAGCTCGGCCTGCGCCACCACCTTCAGCACGGTCATGTCGCCGGGATCTCTCACCGGGAACGGGCCGGGCCTCTTGACGTTTCCGATCACCCAAACTTTGCCCGCCTCGGGAACGCGCACTTCTTCACCGCCGCTGAGCCGGATATTCAGGTTCTCATCGGCCTGATCCACCAGTTGCCTGCGCGAGAAGCGCTGCACCAGTTCCGGACCGCCCGCCGGGTTAGGCGTGGAAACCAGAATATCCGGCCCGGCTGCATCGGTCACACCCTCCGCCGCCGTGATCGCGTCCAGCAGGTGGATGTTCCCGGTGTCCTGAAAAGTCACCGGCTTTTTCACCGCTCCGACCACGCGAATCGGGCGGCTGCGATATTCCGAAATCGTCACGCTGACGATCGGGCGGACCAAAATTCCCTGGTCCTTGAGAGCTGTCGTAATTTCCTGCTCGAGTTCCGGCGGATACAGACCCGCGGCGTGGATAGGTTCGTTCAACAGCGGCAGACGGAGCGTTCCATCCTCGGAAATGCGCACCGTCCGGGTCAGCTCGGGAGAATCATAAACCTGGATGGAAACCAGATCGTTCAGGCCGACCTTTTGAATCGGCAAATTGCCGGTGGAGGGATTGATGTCGGCGTTCTTCACTTGCGCAGGGGCGGAAACCCCAACTGTTAACAGTAGAGCTACCACTGCCGAAAGCCGGGCTATCGAGGAGGATATCGAAACCGTTTTAAATGCCATCGCTCTCATGAATTCAATAATTTCCGAGGACATCCTCTATGTTCTCATGCTGCCGCTCGACCCCGTTGGGAGTTATGTAACTTTTCGGCCCGTCGAAACGCGAAACCGTGTCATTGAGATTTTTCCGGTGAGAGCGAACTGTCTTATTCACCGGGAACAGTATGGTATCGCACACAGCTCGACGTCGAGCTTTGCTTCACGCGCTGGTTTTGACGCTCGGTGTCACGACCCTGCACGCGACGACCCTCACCCTCACCGCAACACCCACGCCCGTCCTCACGGGCCAACCCGTGACTCTCACGGCGGCGGTCAATCCTTCAAGCGCGACCGGAACCGTGACGTACTACCGTCAGTTGCTCCCGATCGCGACCGAGCCCGTAATTGCCGGTCAAGCGGTGTTTACGACTCCGCTCCTACCGTGGGGAGTGAATACGATCTTCGCGAGATACAGCGGCGATCTTAAGGGCGACGCGCCCGCGGGGTCGGCATTCGTCACAGTAACCGTGGTTTCCGCGCCTTCCGCCGGATTCTCTCCCGCTGCCGCGTTCCCCACCGATGTGTCTCCCGAAGCCCTCGCGATCGGCGACTTGAACGGCGATGGCATTGAGGATATCGTCACTGCGAACGGTGCGGGTACGATATCGATCCTCCTCGGTACGGGTGGCGGCAACTTTGCGCCGCCCGTCAACATGGCCGCCGGCACAGATCCGGTGGCGGTCGCTATTGCTGATTTCAATGGCGACGGAATCCCGGACATTGCCGTTGCCGCTTACGATTACGCCGCGCCGAGCGATGGCGCGGTCTTCATCCTGCTCGGCGCCGGCAACGGGATGTTCGCGGCGCCCATGGAGTTTCCGGCCGGGAACGGTCCGAGCGCGCTGGTCACCGCCGATTGGAACGGCGACGGCATCGTCGACCTTGCAATCGCCAACTTCGATGACGATACGGTGTCGATCCTCTTAGGTCGAGGCAATGGCGCCTTCACCGCTTTACCCGCGATCCCCGTCGGCTCCGCGCCGCTCGCCCTCGCTGCCGGTGACTACAACGGGGACTATCGAATGGACCTTGCCGTGGCGAATTCGGCCGATAATACCGTTTCCGTTCTGCTCGGAGTCGGCACCGGCGGTTTCACGGCCTATCAGCTCTTGGCTACCGGCGCTAGCCCATCGGGAATCGTAGCCGCCGACATCAACGCGGACGGCAAGCTCGATTTGGCCGTCGCCGATTTCGGCGAGTTCCCCTACGGATTCAATCCCGGCGTGAGCGTCTTCCTCGGAAATGGGAACGGAACGTTCAGCGGCGCGAAACCCGCGGCCTCGGGTCCCGGCACGATCGCGATTGCAGCCGGCGACTTCAACGGGGACGGCAAGCTCGATCTGGCTGTCGCCGCCGACGATGGCCTCGAATTACTGGCCGGAAACGGCGACGGCACTTTCCAGCCCCCGGTCTCATCCCCTGCCGGAAGTTCACCGATGGCCCTCGCCATTGGCCAATTCGATGGAACCGGCGTTACCGACGCCGCGATCGCCAGTACCCAAGACGACGCGGTCTTCGTTCTGAGCGGCACTCCCGGCGCCTGTCAGTTCTGGCTGTCTCCACCGGCTTTTCTGTTCGACGCGAACGGGGGACCGGAAGCCCTGACCCTTTCGACGAATAGCCCTGGGTGCGCCTGGACCGCCTCCGCGCCTTCGTGGATCTCCGCCCCGCTTTCCGGCCTCGGAGGCGGAACGCTGAACGCGCAGGTTCCGGTCAACGCCACCGGCGCCCCGCTCCAGGGCTCCTTCACGATCGGCGCCGCTTCCGTCGCCACCACCGAAGACGCGACGGTCCAACAGTTCGCCGATGTCACATTACCGGACTATTTCTTTGATGCCGTCAACCTGCTCAAGTATAAGAACATCACCAATGGATGCGGGCCCGATCTCTTCTGCCCCGATACGAATATCACGCGCGCCCAGATGGCGATCTTCATTGTTCGCGCAGTCATGGGCGGCGATGATTTTACGCTGCTTCAGCAGACGCCGTACTTCGCGGACGTCCCCGCGGGCAGTTTCGGCTTCCAGTGGATTCAGAAAATGTTCGAGCTGGGGATCACCGGCGGGTGCACCGCGACCGATTTCTGCCCCAATGAGTCCCTCACCCGCGCTCAAATGGCCATCTTCATCGTCCGCGCGCGCTACGGAACAACCACCGCATTCGACATCCCGGCAACGCCCTATTTCAGCGATGTGAGTCCCACGACGTTCGGCTACACGTGGATTCAGCGCATGCGTTTCGACAACATCACCACCGGCTGCGGAATCGGTCTGTTCTGTCCCACGAATCCCGTGACGCGCGGCCAAATGGCTGTGTTTCTGATGCGCGGGCTATTCGATCAGCTGCTGCCCGCCGGAACGCCGTTGATCTCGGAAATCTCTCCCTCTTCCGCGCAGCCGGGACAGACGACGACCGTTACCATCACAGGCGTGAACACCAACTTCGCCGCGGGCGCTACCGTAATCAACACGGTGTCGGGAATTACCGCCACGAACCTCTCCGTGCAGAGCGCCACCTCGCTAACGGTCGACCTCACGATCGATCCGACCGCTCCGGCAGATCCGATCTCGATCTATGTCTCGACAAACGGCTCAACAACTCAGGAAGCGGTTCTGCCAAACGGGTTGGTTATCGAAGTTCCCGCCCAGTAAGTACCAATTCACGCGAAAGCGGACGAAAAATTACAACGCAAACGGATTAATCGTTTCAACCTGAAGCGAGGCTGTAACCTAAGCAAGAGCTTCGTGCTTGGGCGAATCCATATGATGCGTTGTCGAATCCTGACTCTTTTTTCGGTTTTATTCTGCTTTTTTGCAAATGCCTTTGCCGGCACGGCTACTCCGATAACCGCGCCGCGTGTTGTCGCGATCGCCACGTCACCCCGCGCCGTTGCAGTTGGCGACGTGAACGCGGATGGTACGCCGGACATCGTGGTCGCGGGCGCGCAAGGCCAGGTGCAGGTCGTGTTGCATCATGCCGACGAGAGCTTCCAGACGGCCGCGATTTACCAGATTCATGACGGTTTGACCGCTGTCGCCGTTCTGCCCGCCTCCGCGAGCATGAAAGCCGGTATCGCGCTGGCATCGTCCACTGGAAAGCTTTACTTTCTCACCGGAAACGGCGACGGCACATTCGGCGATCCATCAAGCCCGGTCGCGGTGTCTTCCAGCCTGATCTCTATCGCCCTGGGCGATGCCAACGCTCTGGGGCACTCGCGCGTGGTTGCGCTCGATGCGGCAGGGATCGCTTTTCTGGTTGACCCCGATACACGGGCATCCAGCGCGGTCGCAAGCGTCCCCGGCGCCACCCGGATCGTCACCGCGGATTTCGATCAGGATGGTTTCCTCGACATCGCGTTCGCTTCTCCTGCCGGCGTTTCCGTGGCATTTGGGAAGGGCAATGGAGCCTTTGTAGCACCGGTCCTGATTTCCGGTACTGCGCCAGTGGTATCAATCGCCGCCTGCGATTTGGACGGGCTCGGAGTCCAGAGCCTTATCGCATCCGACGTCCACGGGACGTTGACTTTCCTGACCCCGTCCAAGCGCGTATTCCAGACGATCGCCCAACTGACGACGGAAACGTCGGAGTTCGCCGCAGCCGATCTCGATCACGATGGCAAAGCCGACCTGGCCGTGTCCAGCCCGGTCACTCACGAGATCACTTTCTATCACGGGCTGGGTCGCGGCCAATTCGCAAGCGCTCAGGTGTTCGGGGCCGGGTCGCCGATGTCCGGTCTGGCGGCAACCGGCGGTATGGCTGGGCTGATCAGCGATCGATCCGGTGTGATCGCGGTCATTTCCACGGAAACGCCGGTAGTCGCCACGAGCCCGGCCGCGAGCCCGGTGGTCACGGCGGGTAGTTCTTCGTCGAGTAGCTCGGGAAGCGGCTCGAAAGCCAAGGGCAACGCAGCGCCGGCCGGTGCGAGCACGGTAACTCTCAGCGCCACGCCCAACCCCGTCTCGTACGGACACGCGACAACGTTCACGGCCACGGTATCGCCCCTGACGGCAACCGGCAAAGTCACGTTCTACGACAGCTACACCGTAATCGGCATCGCGTCCCTGGCGAGCGGTGTCGCAAGTTTAGGTACCGTCTCGCTCCAACCGGGCGCGCGCAGTATCACTGCCCGCTACGACGGCGATGCGAACGATCTGGGCAGTGTGTCCGCGCCTTACATCGAAACCGTCACCGATATCGCGGCGCTCGGCTTTGCGTCCCCACAATACATTTCGCCTGGACCTGAGCCCAGCACCGTCGTCACCGGCGACTTCAATAACGACGGCCATCCGGACATCGTCGCTCTGACCACTGACCCCTCCAGTGGCGCGGGTACCGCCGCATTCATCGCGGGAACCGGATACGGAACCTTCGGCGCTCCCGCGGCTTTCAACGCCAATCAGACGCCCTATGGCGCCGTTGTGGCGGATTTCAACGGGGATGGCAACCCGGATCTTGGCATCACCGCCGGCGTCAACTCGAACGGGGCCATTATTCCGGTTTTCGAAGTGCTTTTGGGGAATGGGAACGGCACGTTTCAAGCGCCATTAACGAACACCGTTCCTTACAATCCTGCAACCCCGCCCGTTCCGCCCGATGGTGTAGCGGCCGGGGATTTCAACCGCGACGGCATCGTGGATGTGGTAACCGCGAACGACCTCGATAACAGCATCACGGTGTTCATCGGGAACGGCAACGGTACGTTCCAAGCCGGTGTTACCTATCCGGTCTGCACTAACTGCACGGCGGCGACCCCCACGGGTCAGAATCCCGTGGCGGTGGCTGTTTCCGATTTCAACCGCGACGGGATACCGGACTTGGCGGTGGCGAATTCGAACGACGGCACGGTCACGATTTTCCTGGGGACCGGAACCGGCTATTTCACGATGCAAACACCGTTCTCGGTGAGCACGTCGTCGCAAGCGACTGCGATTCCGCAGGACATCGCGGCCTTTGACACCAACGGCGATGGCATTCCGGATCTGGTCATAACCGACGCCGCGAACGCCGTTGTGATCGTGCTGACGGGTCTGGGCAACGGCGCCTTCGGAACTCCCGCCACCTACCCGGTCGGAAATACGCCCGAGGGTCTGGCGACCGGCGATTTCAACGGTGACCTCGTCACGGACGTGGTAGTCGCCAACAGCAGTGACAACACGTACTCCGTTCTTCTGGGAAGTAAGACCGGAGGGTTTACCACCGGCTCAACAATCGGCGGATGCGTCGGAACCTGCTACTGGCTCGATCCCGCAGTGGGCGATTTCAATGGCGACAGCATCTCGGATATCGTGATGGCCGATGCCGGCGATTTAGAAACAACGCTGCCGGATCCGTATCCCGGACTCGTGGATGTTTTTCTGGGCGAGGGGTGCTCGTTCAACGTGAACCCCAACGTGATCGCTTTCGATAATCAGGGCGGGGTCCAGCAGGTATCGATCAGCGCGTCGTCTCCCAATTGCACGTGGACCGCTTCGTCCCCGGTGCCTTGGGTTACGGTGACTCCCTCGGTTGGCGTTGCGAATCAAACGCCTCTAACCGTGATTGTTCAGCCGAATACCAGCGGCGCGGAACTGACCACAACCATCACCATCGCGGGTCAATCGGTCCCGGTCACTTCCTGGTCGACAGAGACCGTCTTTCAGGATGTCCCGCCCAGCAACGCCTTCTTCGACGCGATCAATCTCTTTTATCAAAAGGGAATTACTTCAGGCTGTTCCGCCAACCCGCTGGATTTCTGCCCGACAGCGGATGTCACGCGCGCCGAAATGGCCGTGTTCATCGTCCGCGCGGTTTACGGCGGCGACAATTTCACGTTGAACCAGAGCACCCCGTATTTCATCGATGTGCCGGAGGGCTCTTTCGGCTACCCGTGGATTCAGAAAATGTATGAGCTGGGAATCACTTTGGGTTGCGCTCCGCAGTACTTCTGTCCGACCGCCCCGGTGACCCGCGACGAGATGGCGGTCTTCATCACGCGCATGCGTTTCGAACAAACGCCTTTCACCTATCCGAGCACGCCCTACTTCACCGACGTGCCGACAACCGACCCGGACTTCCCGTATGTCCAGCGGCTTGCGTATGACCAGATCACGAACGGCTGCCAGACGAATCTTTACTGTCCTACGGAGGATGTGCTTCGCGAGCAGATGGCCCCCTTTATTCTGAGGGGCGCGTTTAACGAGCTGCTGCCCGCCGGAACGCCCGTGATCACTGCCATCGCCCCGAACACGCTGGCCGTGGGGGGAACGGGGACCTTTACGATTACCGGGCTCAACACGACCTTTCAAGCCGAGGTAACGGACTTTGTGCCTCCGCCCGGAATTACCATCAATTCGCTCACCGTGAATTCGCCGACGTCGCTTACGCTATCGCTCACCGCGGCCCCATCCGGCGTGGCCGTGCAGCCCGAGCCGGTCTATATCCAAACCGGAACACAGCAAGCAGTCTTGCCCAATAGCTTGATTATTCAGTGAAATAAAGGGAAAATCAGCTACGCTGGCTGTTGCCGCTCAGCGAACTGATACTGTATTTGGAATCGTAACCATTTGCTTGCGCAGTTGCGCAAGGCGTTGCAGCACAATACCTTGGAAGATACCGTTTCATGGCGAAGTTGGTTCCGCGAGGTGCGCGGCCGGCTTCGACCTCTAAGCCCGGGAATTGAATGACTCGAATCACGACAGCCGCCGTAGTTACGCTCTTTTCTCTCGCCGCCTTGCGGCTCGACGCCGCGCGTATCCAGACCGAAACCTTTCTTTCGCCGTCATCCACAAACCCGGCGTTCGGAAGT
Organism: Nevskia soli; assembly: GCF_903970205.1. Classification (GTDB taxonomy): domain Bacteria; phylum Acidobacteriota; class Terriglobia; order Bryobacterales; family Bryobacteraceae; genus Bog-113. The sequence goes on from NZ_CAJCHS010000065.1 coordinate 15,180, forward strand.
GCACTCCTGCTCAGCGCCACGGTGGTGGATACGCAAGGCGACGCTGTAATCTCCACGGGAGGCGTCACGTTCTACGATGGCGTCAATATCCTGGGCAGTATTGCGGTCGACAGAGGTGAGGCGGATCTGGTGGTTCGCAATCTTCCCCCCGGGGTTCGCGTGTTGAGCGCCCGGTATACGGGAACTTCGACGTACGCCCCGAGTGTGTCTCACGCTCAGGACATCACCGTCGCGGCGGGGGTCGGCGGCGCGTTCGTCAACTCATCGAATCCGGCTACGGGCACCACGCCACAATCGATCGCTTATGGCGACTTCAATAGGGACGGGATCACCGACCTGGTGACAGCCAACGCCGGCTCGAATAACGTCAGTGTCTTTATAGGCGTCGGGGATGGCACTTTCGCCGCCGCGGTGAATTATCCGGCAGGGAGCGGCGCTTCGTCGGTCGTGGCCGTCGATTTTAATCTGGACGGCCTTCTCGACCTGGTGGTCACCGACCAGTCCGCCGGCACTCTTTCGGTACTGACCGGCAACGCCGACGGCACTTTCAACACGGCCTACACGGTGACTACGGTCAACAATCCGAACTCGATCGTGGTGGCGGATTTCAATGGCGACGGCCTGCCTGACGTGGTCGTCGGTTCGGCGACCAGCGACGAGATTGCGGTTCAGCTGAATACGGGCGCGCCCGGGTTGTTCGGGACCCCGGTGACGACCGCAATCGGCGGATTGCCGGTCGCTTTGACAGTCGCCGATTTCAATGGGGATGGACTGGCGGATGTCGCGGTGGTCGACGTCGTCGGCGGTACGAACTACTTTGTGTCCGTCCTACTCGGTACGGGGACCGGTACGTTTGGGACGCCGGCTACTTACGCGCTTCCGGCCGGAGCGGACGCCGTTGCCTCGGGTGATTTCAACAAAGACGGCGCTGCGGATTTAGCGGTTGCGAACGGTTCCAGCAACTCCGTTAGCATCTTGCTCAATACGGGCTCCGGTACCTTCGGCGCCGCCGTGAATTACCCCGCGGGAACCGGCCCGAGCGCGCTGGTCGTCAGCGACTTCAACGGCGATGGAAATCTGGATCTCGCCGTGACCGATTCAGGCGGGACAAATATCTCCATACTCACGGGCGCCGGCAATGGAACTTTCGGAGCGCCGACCTCCGTTGCCGTCGGCACGGGGCCAAGTTCGATGGTCGCGCTGAATCTCAATGGTGACGATCTCGTCGACCTTGCCGTCGCAAATGCGGGTTCCAACACGGTCTCGGTTCTGCTGGGCTCGACGCCGACAACCACTACCCTGACGGCTTCGCCGAACCCAGGCGCCGTGGGAGCCTCAGTCACGCTGACGGCAACGGTAACTCCGTCAACGGCAACCGGGACCGTCACGTTTTCCTATAACGGCGGTTCGCTCGGGTCATCCCCAGTGACAGCGGGCGTCGCAACCCTGAACGTCACGACCCTGCCGGCCGGGTCCGACTCGATCACCGCGACCTATACCGGAGACGATGGGACCAGCACGTCCGCTCCGTATGTCGAAGTCATCGGTGCGGGTAGTTCACTGGTCGTGAATGCGGCTCCCTCACCGGCGACTTACGGATCGGCAGTGACACTGACGGGGGTCGTTGCGAATGGCGGAACGGGCACGGTTACTTTCTATAACGGCACGATGGTTATCGGCTCCGCAACGGTGGTCAGCGGCACCGCCGCGCTCACCACAACCCAGCTTCCCGCCGGCACACTTGCGATCTCAGGCCACTACAGCGGCGACGTGAACCACACGCCGGCGACTTCAGCGGTCATCAGCCTGGCGGTGAATGCCGCGGTGGGCGGAGGTTTCCCCGCGACGCCACCGACGGCAGCGGTTGGCCAATCTCCCGACGCCGTTGTTACTACCGATTTCAATAACGACGGACTGACCGATCTTGCGGTCGCGAATTTCGGCGGCAACAGCGTTTCGATTCTTCCGGGCACCGGCAACGGAACCTTCGGCGCGGCTTCAACCGTCGCGGTTGGGACACAACCCGTCGCCCTCGCCTACGCCGACTTCAACCTGGACGGCAATCAGGATCTGGTCGCCGTCAACTATGGCAGCAACAACGTCACGATTCTGCTCGGAAACGGCAACGGAACCTTCCAGCCGGGGATCACGATTGCGACGGGCAGCGGCCCGTCCGGCGTAGTCACGGGCGATTTTAATGGCGACGGCATTCCGGACTTCGCGGTTGCGCTCAACAATGCCGGCCAGATCGAGATCTTCCTGGGCGTTGGTAACGGCACGTTCCAGGTCCCAACTCTGATCCCGGCCGGCGATGGACTGCGCGGCATCGTCACCGGCGATTTCAACGGCGATGGCAGGTCCGATCTCGCGGTAACCAACGGCAGCGGCGTTTATGTGCTCCTAGGCAATGGCAACGGCACTTTCGGCGCGGCGGTAAACTTCCCGACCGGCGCGGGCGCCGATGCGCTCGCGGCGGCCGACCTGAACGGCGATGGCAAGACCGACCTGATCGTCGTCAACGAGAACGTCAACACGATGACCGTTCTTCTCAGCATCGGTTCCGGCCAGTTCGCACCCCCGGTGAGTTATGCCACCGGCGTCTTCCCGCAAGGGGTGGTGGTCTCCGATTTCAACGGCGATGGGAAACTCGACGCCGCCACGATCAACTCGACGAGCAGCACGGTCAGCCTCTTCTACGGCAATGGCGACGGCACGTTCCAGCCCGCGGTCTCCTACAGCGCCGGAACGGACCCTTATGCAATCGCCGCCGGCTCGTTCACCACATTGGGACGCGTCGATCTGGTGGTCACGCAATATCAAGCCGGTTCGGTCGGCGTGCTGCTCGCGCTGCAAGCGGCGACGGTGACCATGACGGCTTCGCCCAACCCGGATACCACCGGCGCCCCGGTGACATTGACGGCGACCGTTGTGCCGTCGATCGCGACCGGCACGGTGACCTTCTTCGACGGTTCCACCAATCTGGGTTCGGCGCCGATTAGCAGCGGCGTGGCGACACTCACCCCGGTGACGCTGGCAACCGGAAACCAGAACCTGACCGCCGACTATAGCGGCGACAGCACATTCGGCGCCAGCGTATCGCCGGTAGTTGTCGAAAGCGTCGGCCAGACGCCCACGACGACCACGCTTGCGGTCAGTCCCAACGCGGCGATTCTGGGTCAGCCCGTGACTCTGACCGCGACGGTAAGCGGCACAAATGTGATCGGATTCGTGACGTTCTATAACGGAGCTGCCGTGCTTGGTCAGTCGACCGTTGCGAGTGGAGTAGCCACGCTCACCACGACGCTGCTCCCGGCGGGAATTCTTCCCCTGACCGCGCGCTTCGATGGCGACGGCCTCCTGGCATCGAGCTTGTCCGCGCCAATGCCGGTCACGATTACCCCGAACATAGGCTTTTCGCTCACCGCTCCCACGGTGGTTCCCGCCGGCACGAATCCCATATGGCTCGTCGTATCCGATTTCAACGGCGACGGGAAGTTGGATATCGCGTCCCTCAGCGCGGGGGGAGTTACGATCCTCACCGGGAACGGCAACGGAACCTTTACGACCGGCGCCACCACGGCGGCCGGAAACACGCCTTCGCAGATGGTTGCCGCTGACTTCAACGGCGACGGGAAGATGGACGTGGCCGTCACCGATTATCAAACCGGCGCCGTCAGCGTTCTACTCAACAACGGCGCGGGCGGTTTCAATCCGGCGGTTCAATATACGGTCGGGCCCACCCCCGGCGCGCTAACCGCGGGCGATTTCAATAACGACGGGATTGTCGACCTGGCCGTCACGGCTTCGGGCAACTTGTACGTTCTTCTCGGTAACGGCGACGGCACGTTCGGGGCTGCTACCGCAACCGTGGTCGGCGGCCTGGACATCGGCGTTGCCGCGGGCGACTTCAACGGCGACGGAAATACGGATTTAGCGGTGCTCGACGGCTCCGGTAATCAGGTCTGGATTTTGCTGGGCAACGGCGCCGGCGGATTTACGCTGAATAGCAGCTTTGCCGTGGGGACCAATCCATCCGTGCTCGCGGTCGGCGATCTCAATCGCGACGGAAAGCTGGATATCGCGGTCTCGAACGGCGGCAGCCCGAACGTTTCCGTGCTGCTTGGCAACGGCAACGGAACCTTCCAGCCGCAAACGCAATTCGCCACCGGATCTAACAATGCGGGTCTCGCGATCGGAGACCTGAACGGTGACGGCATTCCCGATCTTGCGGTAAGCACGGCGACGGGCGCGGTAGTCATTCTGATCGGTTCCGGCACGGGCTCTTTTGCAGCTCCAGCCGTGTTCCCCCTGGGCGGCGCGCTGGGTCAGTTGGGTCTCGGCAACTTCAACGGGGATGGAGCCGAGCAGGTCGCGGTAGCCAACTATTCCGGCAACGCCGTTGACGTCCTCTTGGACGGCCCGGCTACGCTTCAAATCGTCGGTGGCAATTCCCAGACCGCCACGGCCGGCGTAACGTTCGCCGCGCCGCTTCAAGTCTCCGCGCTGGGGTACGGTCAGCCCACGCCCGGCGTTGCCGTAACCTTTGCTGCGCCGACAACCGGCGCATCCGGAGTCTTCGGCAGCAGCGGTTCTTCGGGTATCTTCGCCACCGGCTCGAACGGCGTCGTAACCACGCCCTCGTTTACAGCCAACAGCATCGCCGGAAGCTATACGGTCACGGCGAGCGTCGGCACATCGGTGGTCGATTTCACTTTGACCAACGGAGCCGCGACCTGCACCTTCACGGTGACCCCGGCGTCTGGAGTGACGCCGGTTGGTTTTGTATCGACAGGTGGAACGGCCGTCATCAACGTCGTCGCCAGCGCGCCCACCTGCGCGTGGAGCGCAACCTCCGAAGCCAGCTGGATCACGCTCTCCTCGAGTGGAGGAACCGGAAACGGCTCGGTCACCGTAAGCGCCGGCGCGAATAACACCGGCGCCGATCTTACCAGCGCCGTCCTGATCGCGGGTCAAAGTATCCCCGTAGTCGAGGACATCACGGCGACTCAAGTCTTTGCCGACGTCCCCCCGGGCTCGTTCGGCTTCGACGCCATCAATCTGTTCTATGACGACGGCGTCACTTCCGGATGCGCGGCCAGCCCGCTCATCTACTGCCCCAACGATTCGGTCACCCGCGCGGAGATGGCGATCTTTATCGTCAGATCCGTGTTTAAGGGCAATTCGTTCATTCCCCCGCCCACGCAGATCTTCTCGGATGTGCCACCCGGCTCGTTCGGCTACGCCGAGATTCAGGAAATGTCGGCGCTCGGTTTGACCGCCGGCTGCGGTGCCGGCATCTTCTGCCCCGATGAATACGTCACCCGCGAGCAGATGGCCGTATTCATCACGCTGATGCGCTACGGTCCGGTGTTCGATTATCAGGCCTCGCCCGCGATATTCCAGGACGTGCCGCCTACCTATCAGGGGTATGCGGAAATCCAGCGGCTGGCGCAGGACGGAATCACGACCGGCTGCTCGGCTACGGAATTCTGCCCGACCGCCGACGTCACCAGGGCCCAAATGGCCATCTTCCTGGTGCGCGGAGCCTTTAATCAACTCACGCTGCCGGGCCTTCCGTACATCAGCACGATCTCGCCGTCTTCATTCGTTGCCGGCGCTCAAGCTGTCACGGTGACGGTGACGGGAGTCAACACCAGCTTCGTGCAAGGCAGCACCGCGCTCGGTCCGGTGACGGGAGTCACGTTCTCCAATGTCACCGTGACCAGCCCGACTACGCTAACCGTTGATGTGGCGGTATCGAGCACGATCGTCGTTCAGCCCTATCCGTTCCTGGTCATTACAGGGACGCAGGAGGCGCTATTGCCCGACGGCCTGGTCGTGACTCCGCCTGCGCCTTAGGAAAAACGGTGGGAACTCCGCTAAGAGTTCCCACCGCAGACCCGAGTCGGCGCGGTTTTTCGCTAAACGGATCGTCAGCTTGGACCCGTTTGAATTCTTCGTTGAAGGTCCGCCTCTTTCGCAGCAAACCAGATATCCCGCGCGGTTGCGAAATTGGAAAGCGAATGTCAGGATTGAAGCCGCGAGGCTTTGGAGCGTCCGCACTCCGTACGAAGGCCCTCTGAAGCTGACATTGGTCGATTATCGTGAAAGGGAATCTGTGCTGATTGATCACGACAATATGATCAAGCCCATCCAGGACGCGCTTTCTGGACTTGTGTATCGGAACGACCGCCAGATCACCGATGCTCAGACACGCAAGACCAATATTGACGGCCGGTTTCGCGTCCGCCATCTTTCACCCGCATACGCTCGGGCGTTTGCTGCAGGGAAACAGTTTGTCTATATCAGAATAGAAGAAGCCCCAAGTCACGACGAGCTGCTATGAGACCCGCGACCGTTACTCCCTCTGAACAAGACAGGTTAAAGCGGATCGCCGCGGATTATCAGACTGCCGGTTACGAGGTGACGGTGCAGCCTCGCCCGGAAGATCTGCCTGATTTTTTGTCGCGTTTTCAACCAGACCTGGTTGCTCGTGGCAAGGGAGAGACGATCGTCGTAGAGGTAAAGAGCAGACGCGACCTCAGCCTTCCCTTAGACGACGCGCTGGAAGCTGCGCTTCGAAACCGGCCCGGCTGGCGGTTCGAGCTTGTAATTGAAGCGGCACAACGCGAACTTGGACAAACACTCACTGCGGCTCAAATCCGTAACTCGCTGCAAGAGGCAGCGGAGCTTCAGCAGGATGAGCATCTGATTGCCGCGTTGCTATTGTTGTGGTCCGCCGCTGAAGGCGCCTTGCGATTGTTGGCGAGTAACGAAAGCGTCGAACTGGAGTCGCTCTCACCGGGATACCTGCTGACGCGCCTTTATACGCTCGGATTGCTGAGCCGGGATCAATACCGGACATTGGACGACACGATGCGACTGCGAAACCAGGCGGCCCACGGATACCACGTCACGTTGACACACGAGATTCTCATCGGGATTGCGGCCGTGGTAAGCGAACTTCTCGCTGAAGTCGAAGCCGTCGCGGCCTGAAGCAAAAAGGGCGGGAGCCCGTCAAGGGGATCCCGCCCGATAGACCTTACGATCCTGCTGCTTAAACCAGAGCCGGCTCTTTCACCGGCTCCTCCACTTTCCCGAACACGATACTCCCATCCAACGAAGTGTCGACCTTCACCGTGTCGCCCTCGTTGAACTCGCCTTCGAGCAGCCGTAGCGCCAGCGGATCCTGAATCAGCCTCTGGATCGTCCGCCGCATCGGCCGCGCTCCATACGCCGGATCGTAGCCTTCCGTCAGCAGTTTTTCCTTCGCCGCCGGAGTGACTTCCAAGTGCAGCTTACGGCCGGCCAGGACCTTCTCGAGCCCGCGGATCTGGATATCCACGATCTGCGTCAAGTCGTTCTTGGTGAGCTGGCTGAACACCACGATATCGTCAACGCGGTTCAGGAACTCGGGACGGAACTGCTGCTTCAATGCGTCGAGCAGCCGCTTCGCGCCGAGATGATTGCGGTCCTGCGTCACGCTGAAACCGATCGGTCCGGTCTCGTGTATGATGCCCGACCCGATATTCGAAGTCATGATGATCACGGTGTTCTTGAAGTTCACCGTGCGCCCCTGCCCGTCCGTCAGCCGTCCATCGTCGAGGATCTGCAGCAGCGTGTGGAACGTATCCGGATGCGCTTTTTCGATCTCATCGAATAGCACCACCGAATAAGGCCGCCGGCGCACATGTTCCGTGAGCTGGCCGCCATCGTCGTATCCCACATAGCCCGGAGGCGAGCCGATCATTCGCGATACCGCGTGTTTCTCCATGTACTCCGACATGTCGACGCGAATCATGCTTTTCTCGTCGTCGAACAGGAACTCGGCCAGCGCGCGCGCCAGCTCCGTCTTGCCGACACCCGTGGGACCGAGGAAGATGAAGCTTCCAATCGGCCGCTTCGGATCGCTCAAGCCCGCACGATTCCGGCGAATGGCGTTGGCCACGTAGCGCACCGCCTCGTCCTGCCCAATCACGCGCTCATGCAGCCGCGTTTCCATATGGATCAGCTTCTGCACTTCGCCTTCGAGCATCTTCGAAACCGGGATGCCGGTCCACTTGGCCACGATCTTCGCGATATCCTCCTCGTCGATCTCTTCTTTGAGGAGCGGCGAACCGCTCTTGATCGTCTCCAGTTCCTTGTTCGCCGATTCGAGCTGCTTCTCGATCTCCGCCATGCGGCCATAACGCAGCTCGGCGGCCCGGTTCCAGTCGTTCACGCGATTCGCGGCTTCGTACTCGTTGCGAACCTGCTCCTGTTCTTCCTTGAGTTCGCGCACGCGGCTGATGGCCGACTTCTCGCGATTCCAGCGTTCCTGCAACACCGCGGATTCCGCACGCAGCCGCTCCAGTTCGTTCTCGACATGCCGCAGCCGCTCACGAGACGCAACATCTTTCTCGCGGCTTAGCGCCTGGCGTTCGATCTCGAAGTGAGCGATGCGCCGCTCGAGGTTGTCGATCTCAATCGGCATCGAGCCGATCTGGATCCGCAGCGCCGAACCCGCTTCGTCGATCAGATCGATTGCCTTGTCAGGCAGGAAGCGATCGGTGATGTAGCGGTCCGACAACGTCGCAGCCGCGACAATGGCGGCGTCCTTGATGCGCACGCCGTGATGGATCTCGTATTTCTCCTTCAGGCCGCGCAAGATCGCGATAGCATCTTCCACCGACGATTCGCCCACCAGCACCATCTGGAACCGGCGTGCGAGCGCCGTATCTTTCTCGACGTACTTGCGGTATTCGTTCAAGGTGGTCGCGCCGATGCAGCGCAGTTCGCCGCGGGCCAGCGCCGGTTTCAACATGTTGGCCGCGTCGATCGCGCCTTCCGCTCCGCCCGCGCCGACTAAGGTGTGCAGCTCGTCGATGAAGCAGATGATCTCGCCGTTCGATTCCGTGATCTCTTTCAGCACGGCTTTGAGCCGGTCTTCGAACTCGCCGCGGAACTTGGTGCCGGCGATCATCGAGCCGAGATCGATCGCTACCAGGCGCTTCTTCGCGAGCTGCTCGGGCACATCGCCTTTGACGATGCGCTGGGCGAGGCCCTCGACGATGGCCGTCTTCCCGACGCCGGGTTCGCCGATCAACGCCGGATTGTTCTTGGTGCGCCGGCTGAGCACCTGCATCACGCGCCGGATCTCTTCATCGCGGCCGATGACCGGATCGAGCTTGCCGTTGCGCGCCTGCTCGGTCAGATCGACCGCATAGCGCTCGAGCGCCTGATATTTCGATTCGGGGTTCTGGTCCGTCACGCGCTGCGTTCCGCGGACGGCGACCAGCGCCTTCAATATGACATCGTGCTCCGCGCCGGCTCGCGCCAGCAGTTTGCCTGCGGGGTCATACTTGGCGTCGGCAATCGCCAGCAGCAGATGCTCGGTGGAAACGAATTCGTCCTTGAACCGCTCGGCTTCTTTGAATGCCGATTCGAGTACCTGATTCATGCCCGGCGATACGACCATGCCGCCCGGCTGCGCATTCCCGCCCTGCACGCGCGGGATCGACTTCAACTGATTTTCACTTTCGGACACTATGGCGTCGGGATGGACGTTGCACTTCTCCAGTACCGGCCGCACGATGCCTTCGCGCTCGGTGGCGAGCGCGATCAATAAATGCAGAGGATGAACGATCTGATGCTGGGAGCGTTCCGCGAGTTGCTGAGCGGACTGCAGCGCTTCCTGCGCCTTCTGGGTTAATTTATCGAAGCGGAACATAGATGATTCCTGGGTCTCCCTGTTTCTTTGATGCTTCCAAATAGCAAACGGGGGCAGACTGGCTGCCCCCGTCTATACGCGACCTATGGGTCGCGGTCTTACGCCTGCGCGTTCTGCCCGCCATTCACCTGAGCTGAAGGGCTTTGGCCAACGTTGATGGCTTTCTCGCCGGCGTTCACGCCCACTTTCACCTGACGAGGCTTCGCGGCTTCCTTCTTGGGCAGCCGGACCGTGAGAACGCCCTGATTGTAGTCGGCGCTCACCCGCTCGGTGTCAACCGTCGTCGGTACCGTAAACGTCCGAACGAAGTTTCCGTAGCTGCGCTCAATCCGGTGATATCCACCCTTATCGGTCGTTTGCTCGAATCTTCGGTTCCCTTTCAGAGTCAGCGTCTGATTTTCTACCTGCACATCGATGTCCTCGGGCCGAATCGCCGGGAGATCGGCCTTCAAAACAAGTTCATTCTCGTTTTCGAGAATGTCGACCGCCGGGGACCAGGGGCGCGAAGCGCGCGGTTCACTGACCAGGCGGGTCACTGCGTCTTCGAAGAGTCGAAGATGTTGAAACGGATCATGGGTAAGAGACATGTGGTTAATAGATTCCTTTCAGCTTCGATTGGATTCAATCGCCTCAAGCGATCTCATCTGTTTCTTAGCATAAAATATGAGCAGAATCGTGTCAAGTAGAACTTCGGCTCGCAAGTTTTTTTGACGGACCGCTCCGAGAATTTTGCGACAGCTTCTCCTGCCGCATTCGCTGCGCCTTTCAGCGGCCGTATTACGAACGTAACCACGTTGGTGGCTCGCTTCGTTGCGCGCCCACCATCCTCCGGCTCTAGCGCCGATCCGGATACCGGGCGCCGTCAGTTCCGATATAATCCTCCATCTACATCCATCCACTGAAACGGAGGGCATCCGCGATGTTCGGTTCCGCCATTCTCGATGTTGCGATCGGGATGATTTTTCTCTATCTGCTGCTAAGCCTGATCTGCTCGGCGGTCAACGAAATGATCGAGGCGTGGCTCAACAACCGCTCCAACGACCTGGAACACGGAGTCTTTCGCCTGCTGGCGGATTCGGATTCGCAACTCCCCACCTACTGGGGGAATTTGTGGAACCGACTTCGCGGCGCGCTGCACTTGCGCGAAAAGCCGGCCGAGGTGCATCAGCCGACGTCGGGACTCGCTTCCAGACTATACGGCCATGGCCTGGTGCGTTGCCTCTATCCCAATAGTCACAATCTTCCGGCCTATATCCCCGCAGGCACTTTTGCTCTCGCGTTGATGGACCTGCTCGCACCGGTGTATGGCGCATCCGGCGCGACGAAGTCGAGCGGCGGCATGACTCCGAGCGCTGATGATTTCTATCGCGCCGTGCAAAACTCGGTCATGCCGGACGAAGTTCGCCAGGCCCTGCTCACCTTATGCCAGGCGGCGGGCAACGACGCGGTGCAAATCCGCCTGAACATCGAAAACTGGTATAACAGCGCGATGGAGCGCGTTTCAGGCTGGTATAAACGGCGAACGCAAATCACGATCCTTGTCCTCGGACTGGTGGTTGCGGTTTTCGTCAACGCCGACACCCTCGCCATGGTTAAGTCTCCCTGGACGAATTCTTCGTTGCGCACGGCGCTGGCGAACGCGGCCGCGGCGCCGGGAACTTCGGTTACTCCGAAGAGCACATTGGATACTCTCCAAACGCTGGGTCTTCCTATTGGTTGGACTGCGGCGCCCGCGCCGCGAGATAGTCTCAGCCTGGTTCTGGCGCATGGTCTGGGCTGGCTGCTTACCGCCTTCGCCGTGTCCCTCGGCGCACCGTTCTGGTTCGATCTGCTAAACAAGTTTGTGGTTGTCCGCTCCACCGTAAAACCGCAAGAGAAGAGCCCTATCGAAGCTTCGAAGGACTGAACGGAACCTGATTCGACATGATATTGCCTTCCACTTACTTAGCCACGCTCTCGCTCATGATCCTCACCATGATCTGCTGGGGATCCTGGGCGAATACTCAGAAGCTCTCCGGTAAATGGCGCTTTGAGCTTTTCTACTTCGATTACTCCGCGGGCGTTCTTTTAGCCGCCGTGCTGATCGCATTCACCTTCGGAACTCTGGGCTTCGACGGCTTCGCAACCACGGACGACATCCTGAAAGCCGGCAAGCGGCAGGACTTATATTGCTTCGTCGGCGGCGTGGTCTTCAATCTGGCGAACATGCTCTTAGTGGCTGCGATCGCGCTGGCGGGAATGAGCGTCGCGTTCCCGATCGGCATCGGCCTGGCGTTATTGATTGGCGTCGGCCTAAACTTCCTGATCGAGCCCAGCGGCAATCCGATGTTCCTGTTCTTCGGCGCCGCCCTGGTCGCGGTGGCCATCGTATTCGACGCGTTGGCCTACCGCGCGTTCGCCGCCCAGAAGCTGGCGCAGGCTATCAAAGCCGGAGTAACCAGCAGCACGGCGATGAAGGTCAGCCTGAAAGGTGTGCTGATCAGCCTGGCCAGCGGTGTACTGATGGGTTCTTTCTTTCCTATTGTGCAGTTAGCCGCGTACCGCGAACCGGGCAACGAAGCCGGTCTGGGCCCGTATGCTCGCGGGCTGATCTTCGCGCTCGGAGTCTTCTCTTCGACCTTCGTCTTCAATCTCTTCTTCATGAACCTGCCGGTCGAAGGGAAACCTATATCGGGGTTTGATTACTTTAAGGGCACCATTCGCCAGCATCTGCTGGGGATCGGGGGAGGAATGATCTGGTGCATCGGAACCCTGGCGAGTTTCGTGGCGGCCAGCGCCGAAGGCGAGGCGCGCGTGGGCCCGGCGGTAAGTTACGGCATCGGTCAGGGAGCCACCATGGTCGGCGTTCTTTGGGGATTGCTCTACTGGAAGGAATTCGCCGGAGCGGAAAAGGCGGTCCGGACGCGTTTGGTGATTATGTTCTCGGCGTTTCTGGTAGGGCTGGTTCTACTGTCGCTTGCGCCGATTTTTGTAAGTAAATAGTTGAAGGTTCGGTTAGAAACCGCTCCGTAACCGTCGCGGCTCGGTAACGTACGACACTGCGTCGAGGAAGACGTACAGCTCCACTCCGAGCCCGACCGAAAGGGAGGGTCCTCTGGTGTCAGCCGCGTTGATCCTAGCGTAGCGGAACGGTCCCTGTTAAGGTTATTAGTTAGAAGAAACAGCGCTCGTTAACCTGCACAAGCGGCGCGTCTTTGGAAACGAGGTTCCACTTTCCACCTGGCCGCCAAAAAAGCGGGCAGCACTGAGGCTACCCGCTCTCCCCCAAACTACTACCAGGTGAGACTATTGAATCGCGATATCGACCGGGTTACTGGAAACGCCGTTCACGCTTAACATCAACGGGACGGAACTACCGACCGGGGCGTTCGACGGCAGCGTAAAGTTAATTTGATAAAGTCCGACAAACCCCGGCGCGAGGCCGACGAAAGCCGGTGTTATCGGCACCGTGGTAACAAAGCCCCCTCCGAGCGTTATGGTCACGCTCGCCGGGTTGATCGTTTCCAGTGTCGAACCACTCGCCGCTGCCCCCGTCGTCGCGGCCGGACTTGTTTGTCCTAACCCGATCGCGTACATGATCAGCGTGTCTCCGGGGCTTGCCGCATGCGCGGGGAGCGCTGTGAACCCGCTGTCGGTAGTAGCGATTGAGCCGTCCGCATAGTTCACAATGATCGGCGGTTGACCCGAATAGCCCAGGAACACTAATATCTTCGGCTCTATCGCGCCTACTGCCACCGATACTATGTTGCCCGCGGCGCCGTTATTCACCACCTGAATATCGGCCGTGCCGGCCGCCGTCGCGTAAGGCATCTGGAAATCGATCTGGTTCGGAGAAATGAAGTAGATCGGAGCTGCCGTTCCATTCACCAATACCTGAACTCCCGCCAGGTTGGTGGCGATCGGAGTAGATTGCGCGCCCTGCGGAGTCGCGCTGGTGAAATTCGAACCGTAAACCACCGCAATGTCGCCGGGCGATATGGGTGCTTGCCCGATTGCGTTATCGACCACGCCTCCGATTGCGATCTGCGGTCCGGTTTGGGTAGTTACTAGAAAGCTTACCGGTATGGACAAAGTTGCGTTCGCCGCGTTGCTGGCGACTGCAATCGTTCCCGCGTACGGGCCCGGCTGCAGACCCGTGGCATTTGCGGTGACGGTGAGAGTACTCCCGCTTGCCGCGGCCGTAAGCCAGCCCGCTGTTCCGGAGCTAACTGAAGGAGTAGCCGAAGCGATCGTCAGTGAACCTTCGCCGCTATTCCCCAATGTGACATATCCGACGGTGCTTGAGCCGGTTCCCGCAACTAAGTTCAACTGCGCGGGCGTGGCCGCCGCGATCGGCGAAGTCGTGACGTCTAAGGTAACGTTGATCGTCTTATTGTCCGACGGGAAATTAGAACCGCTTAGCACGACAGTGCCCTGGTAAGTGCCGGGCGTCGATATGTTCTGCGTGTTCGCGTCCAATTCATATTCGATAGCCGCGCCTCCGAACGGACTCTGCGACGAAGCCGAAAGCCAGCTTCCTCCGCTGGCCGTACTCGCCGAGACCTGCGGAGAACCCAGAACGTAGAAGTAAGTATAAGTAGCGCCGCCGTCGGGCGCCGCATATACCGTGATGCTCGAAGGCACTCCGACTACCAGCAATGTGACGTTGACAGTTTGCGGCGCATTCACCGCGCTCGGATCGCTTACATAAATAACAGCCGCATAACTACCCACCGCCAGAGAAGCCGAATTAAAAGAAACCGTAACTTCCTGGCATCCGGTACCCGTTGTAGCGGTGCATGTGGCCGTGGTGCTCACGGCGGCCTGTAGCCACGTTGCCGATGTTGCCAAGGCCGGTGTTAGTGTGCCGCCCCCGGTATTACTGATCTCGAAACTGGTTGACGGCGCATTGCTTCCCGCCGCAACCTGAGCCGTCAAAGTTGTTGTGCTTAACTGCAGAACCGCTGGCGTCGAAGTCTGGGCAATCGCGGCCCCCGTAAACAAACCGGTAACTAGAAGTGCTAAAGATGCCGACCTTAAATGATATTTCATGTTCTCCGGACCTGAAAGCTTTCAATCTCTTTAGCAAGCAATGCGCGTGCCAGCGCGTTGGTTACACAACTATCGTCAAATCAACGAGACGGAAAACACACTCGTTGCGGATCGCCTCATGCCTGAGGCAATAAGCCACTTAGAATGCCGCAAGTGTTATCGAAGGATTACTGTGCGAAGCCTATCTTTTTAAGAGTTGCCGCAGGTTCGGGCTCGTCGAATTGTGCTAATGCAGCCACTTCGCGCCCATTCTCGATCGCAACTCCCGCCGGGGTGCTTGTATAGGGGAAGGTCTTCTTGAGTAACTGAAAGTCGTTCGCAGTTGCGCCTTTTAATCCAGTGCGCTCCATAAAGGCCGGTGCGAATTGCGGACGCACCACCGGTTGTCCTACAAACTTAGTAGAACCCCAGTTTAGATGGGCCATCCGTTCCCCGGCATCGAGACAATGCATGCACTCGGGATCGTAGAAATAGATAAATACCTTGCCTTGCGAAAGCGGGTAGGGTTTTCCGTCGACCAGGATGGTGGGAGGAGCTTTGATACCGGTCTGCCGCGCGGATGCGATGCCCAGAAAAACGACCGCGCAGATCGCCACCGCCCCGAACATGATGGCCGCTCCCCGTAACTTCGCGGATGTCCCGGCGAGCACGCCCGACACCACGGCTAAGACCAGCATTCCGAAATCTTCCGCAAAAAAGGCCGGATTCACGGCGCGTTTCACAAACGGAAAGCAACTGCAGTCCACCCCGTGCAAAGCCGTGTAATTCACCGCCATGTAAATCATGAAGATGATCAGCAGCGCCGACCCCAACCACGCCGCGATGCGCCGGTATCCAGGCACGAGGAACAATAATCCGGTAAACGTCTCAAACGTGCCCAGGGTCACGGCAAACGGCAAACTCACGGCTTGCGGCACTTTCAACTGATGCAGCAGAACCGACCAGCCGAACGGGTCGGATATCTTCCAAATCCCCGAAGCCAGAAACAGCACAGCGATCAGAATGGATGCCGCCCACCCGACCGCGGTCTTCCATTGCGGCTGCGCGGCGACGCTGTCCATAGTTACGGCATGACTCATAAAACCTTCATTGTACGCTGTGGAGATGCTTCGCATGGTCGGCTGTTGGACGTTTGCCGCCGCCGGCTTCTTTCCTTTTTGTGTGGGGTTGCGGGCGGCTGACCTGGCCGATCTGGCCGTTGTCAACGCGCAGATCTATACCGTCGATCCGCAGCAACAGTCCGCAACGGCAATCGCGGTCAAAGGCCATAAAATCCTCGCGGTAGGCGATGACGTTTCGCAGTATATTGGCCCGGATACACAGAAAATCGACGCTCACGGGAAGACGATCGTTCCCGGCTTCATCGATTCTCACGGGCACGTCCTGGGGCTCGGCCAGAGTCTCGCCCAAATCGATCTGCGCGGCGTTCGTTCCGAACAAGAAGCCGCCCGGCGCGTGGCGGCGGTTCGCGGTAAGACGCCGGGCGAATGGATTATCGGCAACGCCTGGGATCAAAATCTCTGGCCGTCGAAGAGCTTTCCGACGAAGCAGTCCCTGGATCGAGTTGCGCCTGGTAATCCCGTGGTTCTCAGCCGTGTCGACGGGCACGCGGTCTGGGTCAATTCCGCCGCTCTCAAGATCGCCGGCATCACCTCGAATTTGACCGATCCCCAGGGCGGCCGCATTGTGCGTGATTCGTCCGGCGAGCCCACCGGAGTGCTGGTCGATCGAGCGCAATCGCTGATCGACTCGAAGCTGCCACCACCCACCCCGGCGGACATCGAAAACGCCCTCGAGCAGGCCGCCCAGCTCTGTTCCAGTTTCGGCCTGACCACCGTTCACGACGCGGGTATCGACGCGCCAACGTTGGCGGCCTACCGGACTCTGATTGCGAAGGGCCGATTGCCATTACGCATTTACGCCATGATCCGAGTGGCCGATGCCGGCCCACTCTGGCACGCATTCCAATCGAGTGGACCCGAAGTCGGTGACTTCCTCACGGTACGCAGCGTGAAGCTATATGCCGACGGGGCTCTTGGTTCGCGCGGCGCCGCTCTACTCGAACCCTACTCCGACGACCCGGGCAATCGCGGCCTGCTTATCTCGTCCCGCGAGCTGATTGAAAAGGTCGCGCGCGAAGCCCTCGCCGCCGGTTTTCAGGTCAGCACGCACGCGATCGGCGATCGCGCCAACCGCACGGTGCTCGAAGCCTACGCGGCTGCGCTCGAGAATCAGAAAAATGACAAGCGGTTTCGCGTCGAACACGCGCAAGTGGTGGCCCCGGAAGACTTCGCCCGCTTCCGCGACAACTCGATCATCGCCTCCATGCAGCCCACGCACGCGACCAGCGACATGCCGTGGGCCGCAGCGCGCATTGGACCCGAGCGCATCCGCGGCGCATACGCCTGGCAGACGTTTCGCAAGCTTGGGGTGAGGCTCGCCTTCGGTTCTGACTTCCCGGTCGAAAGCCCGAATCCAATCTGGGGATTTTACGCGGCGATCACGCGGCAGGATCGCGACGGCAATCCGCCGGGCGGCTGGTTCCCCGAACAACGGCTCACCCGCGCCGAAGCGTTGCGCGCGTTCACGATTGACGGCGCGTACGCCGCCTTCGAGGAGCAGAAGAAAGGTTCGCTCGTGCCCGGCAAGCTCGCCGATTTCGTCATGCTCTCGGACGACATCATGCGCATTCCCGACTCGCAGGTCTGGCGCGCGCATGTTCTGATGACAGTGCTCGACGGTAAGATCGTCTACCGTCGTCCGGGGGAGTAGTCGTGTTCCTCGCGCTCATACTGCTCCTGTCGACGCCGGCTTCCGAAGCGCAGTTGCTGAACGATTCGTTCGACGTGCCCGCGCGGGAGTACCGGTTCATTCCCATGCACATCGCGAACTGGCCGGCGACCTTGGATCTCGCATTTAACGCCAGCGAGAACGCGCCGGTACGCGTGGAACTGGTGACTCGCCGCGACCTGGACCGCTTCATTCGCGGGAAGCCTTACGAATACCTGCTGCGGCTCAGTGCGCGGCCTACTTCCGACTTCCGGCAACCCGTTCCGGACGCGGGCGATTACGATGTGCTCTTAATCAATGAAGGGTCGCGGGACAGCGCGGTGAAAGTGCGCGCCGCTGTCCAGTTCGCCCGCGAGCCGGATGTGGCGCAGTACGTTCCACCGGCGCGGCGCGCGATTTTAATCAGCGTTAGCGTGGTGATTTTTCTGATTGCGCTGCTGTGGTCGGGGCTGGCGCTGCTGCGCGCCATGCGTTCGGGCGCCGGGCATCTGTGAAGCGCGGGGAGGCGCTTGCTTCTGCCGGCTCAGGCAGAATAACTTGGACTTCTTCGCTGAGCGGCGCCAGGTCCGGCGGGATTGGTTGGCGATCCATGCGAAGGCTTTGGAGGTAACCGCGGATCGCATCCTGCGCCATGGCGCGAGCCTCTTCAAACGTGTCGCCTTCGGTAACTAAGTCCGAAACCGGAAAAAAAGAAATCTCACGCGAGGGTCCGCCCGGTGTCTATCCAGACGGCCCGATCGAGCCGGAATTTCTCATCGGAGGTCACACTCTCAACGAGAAGATCAAGGCGGATTTGATAAAACGCGGCCGACTGCGTGGATAGGTACACGGTTGAGTTTCAGCCGGCCGCACGTAAGGAGCTCGAGGATCTTGCTGGGCCGTGTGATCCGCAAACTGGAGTCGCTGGGCAGTATGCCGCGCCCGCCGGGCTGCAAGAAGCTTAAGCGTTACTCGGATCGCACATCGGCGCGATGTTTACGACTGAGGCCATCGCAAAATAAGCGGAGGCCGGACCTTACTTCCAATTCCCCAGCATCTTCCTTATCAACGCAATC